>DQNX01000038.1 GCA_015658965.1 Gammaproteobacteria bacterium | reverse complement strand
GTATTTACATTATTTAATGTTAATTGTTAACGATTTATCAATCACTTATCAAAATAATAAGGTTTTAGAAGGCTTTAATCTAAACTTAGAGCAAGGTGAAATTTTTGCCTTACTCGGTGACAGTGGTAGCGGCAAGTCTTCTGCACTTAGATTTATCGCAGGACTTGATGTCGCTACTAAAGGCTCGGTTGAATTAGATGGTCATCAATTATCCGCTAATGGTAAGCACCAAGTCACAGCAGAGTCAAGAGGAGTGGGTATGGTGTTTCAAGACTATGCCTTGTTTCCACACATGACAGTTGAAAAAAATATTGTTTTTGGTATTAGTGATCAACCTAAAAAGAAACAGCAAGAACGGGTTAAAGCATTGTTATCTTTAATTGGATTGGAGGGTGTTGAAAAAAAATATCCACATCAACTTTCTGGTGGCGAGCAACAACGCGTTGCTCTAGCACGAGCCTTAGCGCCTGCACCAAAGCTTTTATTACTTGATGAGCCTTTTTCTAGTTTGGATAAAAATCATCGAGACCAGCTGGTATCTCAAGTTCGTTCGATCCTTAAAAAATCCCAAGTTACTTCTATTTTAGTCACACACGATGAGTCTGAAGCCAGCGCACTTGCTGACAGAATTGGCACAATTAAAGACAAGCAATTGACAATTGAATAATAATAAGTATCATTCGTAATTGATAATCATTATCAATTATATGACTATATGACTATATGACTATATGAAAATTATTAAAACATTAAAGGGGTTAAAAATTAAATGAATATTAAAAGATTAATTTCAATAACCGTAATATTTTCAGTATTAACGGTTTCAAGTATTACCACAGTTCAAGCAGTCAGTGATGATTCAGTTACGGTATATAGTTCACGTAAAGAACATTTGATTAAGCCATTGTTTGAGGCTTTTACAAAAGACACAGGCATTCAGGTTGATTATTTAACTGGTAAGGGCGGCGCGCTGATTGAACGTTTAAAGCTTGAAGGAAGTAGCACGCCAGCTGATATGTTTATGACAGTAGATGCGGGCAATCTTTGGTATGCAGGCTCACAAGACTTATTTCAAAACGTACAGACAGAGACATTAAAAAGTAATATTCCTGCTTATTTAAGAGACCCGCAAGGTTTGTGGACAGGGTTATCGGTTCGTGCGCGTACGATTGTTTATTCAACGCAGCGTGTAGAGCCATCGGAGTTGTCAACTTATGCAGATTTAGCATCGCCAAAGTGGAAAGGTCGTTTGTGCCTTAGAACCAGTAAAAAAATCTACACCAAATCATTAACCGCCTCTGTCATTTACAATCATGGTGAAAGCAAAGCAGGGGAGATTATTAGTGGCTGGGTAAACAACCTAGCAGCAACACCAAATGCTAAAGACTCGCATGTAATGAACGCTATCCTTTCAGGTCAATGTGATGTTGGTCTGGTTAACACTTATTACTTTGGTCGTTTAATTGAAAAAAATCCAAATGCAGCATTGAAACTATTTTGGGCAAATCAAGACACAACAGGTGTTCATGTAAATGTATCAGGTGCTGGCGTGATTAAGAACGCTTCTAATGCCAAAGGCGCAATTACGCTATTAGAGTGGTTGTCCTCTGCTAAGGCGCAAGCTATTTATGGCTCACTTAATAAAGAATATCCAGCCAATCAAAATATTGCATCAGACGGTATGGTATCGAGTTGGGGCACATTCAAGCAGGACAATATGAATTTGTCACAAGCGGGTATTTTGCAAGCCAAAGCGGTTAAATTAATGCAAATAAAGGGCTATAAGTAGTCTTTTATTTTTGTCAATAAAGCCCAAGGCTTATTAATAGTCTTGGGCTTTATTGTTTTAAAATACTAGAAACTTATACAGATAAATATTTTGGAAAAAGATTGCTTTAAATCAAAAATTTGGATCAGTATTCTTGCCTTGTTAGTGGCAATGCCAATTTTTGTGGTGGCGCTGTCTTGGCTGTTTCCCGAGCATGAGCTTTGGGCGCATTTTTCCCAGAATCTATTACCCGGTTTAATCAGCTCTACATCAATTCTTTTAATAGGTGTGGGCGTTGGCGTGACTTTGCTTGGAACAATACTGGCTTATCTGGTGGTCATGGTTGAATTTCCAGGCAGAAAGTGGCTGGAATGGGCACTATTTTTGCCATTTGCTATTCCAGCTTATGTGTTGGCCTTTGTCTATTTGGGTGTGTTTGATTATTCAGGTTACGCACAAGTATGGATGCGTGAGAGTTTGGGTGTTCCTGGGTTTGATATTCGTGCTGGCTCGTGGGCGATTATTTTAACTTTTGTATTGGTTTTTTATCCGTACGTTTATATGATGACGCGCGCCTCATTTAAGCGTCAGAAAATCAACCTAATTGAAGCGGGTAAATTACTAGGTGCCAGCCCACTTAAGGTGTTTTTTAAGATATCACTACCACTAGCACGCCCAGCTGCAGCCGCAGGATTGCTGGTCACGGTAATGGAAACATTGGCAGACTTCGGTGTTGTCAGCTTGTTTAATTACGACACCTTTACTACGGCTATTTATTCTGCTTGGGGCGATTTTAGATCAATTGAGGTGGCGGCGCAGTTGGCCTCTTTACTAGTATTAGCGGCATTTTTCTTAATTTATTTTGAAAAGAAAGCCAGAGGCCAGGCCAAGTATTATTCGGCTAATGTTTCTAATACTAAGCCATATCAAGCTAAAGGCTTGGCTGGCTGGTTAATCACCTTGTTTGTACTTGGTGTGTTTATGCTTTCATTTGCCATGCCAATGTTGCAACTACTTATTTGGGGCTGGGAATCTGTCGGTGAGGAATGGAGTGCCAAGTATATTGGTTTAATCACTTCAACTTCTGTCTTGACTATTTCGGCTGCATTTATTACGGTAGGGATTGCGACAGTGTTGGCATTGCCAGGTCGTTGCAAACAAGACAGCCTGTGGTTGAAAGGTGTTATTCGTTTGGCTACATTGGGTTATGCGCTGCCAGGCTCAGTAATGGCAGTGGGCTTGCTTTACGGCATTAATCAAATCTCTGCGATTAGTATGTATTTTAGCGGTGAATCCATCAACCATATTATTTTTGGATCAATCTTTTTGTTGTTATTTGCTTATGTATCGCGCTTTATGGCGATTGCTTACAATTCGATAGAGGCTAGCGCCCAGCAAATTAAACCTGTGTTTACTCAAAGTGCACGCCTACTAGGCGCCACACGTTTGCGACTGATTTGGCAAGTGTACTTACCGATGATGACACCTGGTATCCTAGCGGGCGGGTTGCTGGTAGCCGTTGATGTTATGAAAGAATTACCGGCTACGTATTTATTACGCCCATTTGGTTGGGATACATTGGCAATCCAAGTATACGAATTAAGTGCCGAGGGATTGTATGAGCGCGCTGCCATACCAGCGCTGATCATGGTGGTATTTGGCTCAATATTGATGTTAATCTTTCAAGGGCTGGATAAAAAAACTTCCAAAACTTCTTAAGTCAGTAAAATACTCTTAACTATTAAGGATTTATTATTAAACATGACTCAGTCATTATTAAACATAGAAGGCATATTATCCGCATCGATTGACGCGGGTATTAAGCATAATGACGCCGCTGATTTGTCAATCATTTATTTGACAGAAAGCACGGTAACGGCTGCGGTATTTACTCAAAATGTTTTTTGTGCAGCGCCTGTGCTGGTGGCTAAAAACCATCTTAATCACCATCCCAAGGTATTACTCATTAACAGTGGTAATGCCAATGCTGGCACGGGCACACAAGGCATGGAAAATACACTACACACTTGTGCGTGTTTGGCGAGCGAGCTGAATATTG
Source organism: Gammaproteobacteria bacterium (assembly GCA_015658965.1). Classification (GTDB taxonomy): domain Bacteria; phylum Pseudomonadota; class Gammaproteobacteria; order PS1; family Pseudothioglobaceae; genus Thioglobus_C. The sequence goes on along the minus strand of DQNX01000038.1, from coordinate 2,379 downwards.
AGGCTGAGCAAGTTTTGCCATTTTCAACTGGGGTGATTGGCCAGCAACTGGATGTTTCTAAATTTGATATTGGCATTCCAAAAGCAGTCGTTAAATTATCAAACAACACCATGAGCGATGTTGCCCAAGGGATTTTGACCACTGATTTAGTTGAAAAAACCGCCTCAAAGCAATTTGAAATCAATGGTAAATTAGTAACAATTAGTGGCATTGCTAAGGGTTCGGGCATGATTCGCCCAGACATGGCAACCATGCTGAGTTTTATTTTTACTGATGTCAAATCAACCCAAGCCAAATTGCAACAATGTTTAACCGCTTCGGTTAAACAGTCGTTTAATCGAATTACCGTTGATGGTGACACTTCAACTAATGATGCCTGTACGCTAAGTGCAACCGGCACAAGCGGGGTGGATATCCATGATTGTGTTGTTGAGTTTCAGCGAGCATTGAACGAGGTAACTAAATCCTTAGCACATCAAATTATTAAAGACGGTGAGGGTGCGACTAAGTTTGTCGAAGTGTGTGTAAAGGGCGGCAATACCAACAATGATTGCCTGGAAGTGGCTTATACCGTTGCTCACTCACCCTTGGTTAAAACTGCGCTATTTGCCTCTGATGCCAATTGGGGTCGTATTTTGGCGGCGGTCGGTCGTGCGAATATTAAAGATTTAAACATTGAGAATATTAATATTTATCTGAATGAGGTGAGTATTATTCAAGCGGGTGAGCCAGATGCAGGTTATACCGAGGCAGCAGGTAGTAGCGAAATGGAAAAAGATACGATTGTGATTACCATTGAGATTGGCGCGAGCGATACACAAGAAAGCGTGTGGACCACAGACCTCTCTTATGATTATGTCAAGATTAATGCGGAGTATCGCACATGAGTGTTTACCGATTGTTAATCTCTTGCCCAGATGCCCACGGTTTGGTGGCTAAAGTTAGTCAGTTTATTTTTGAGCATGATGGCAACATTAAAGAAGCGCACCACCACCTAGACGATTTAAACAAGCGCTTTTTTATGCGTATTGAGATTGAATCAAATTCTCTGTCTTGTTCAATTGAGGATTTTCAAGCTGATTTTGAAAAGATTGCCAGCACCTTTGATATGACTTGGCGTTTGAGTGATGCATCTAAACTAAAGCGAATATTGATTATGGGCTCTAAGAGTTCTCATTGTGTGGCTGACTTATTGCATCGTGGGCATGAAAATGAACTTGAAGGTGAAATTATTGGTGTCTTGTCTAACCATCAGCGATTATCAAAGTTGGCAAGTTGGTATGATGTGCCATTTAAACAAGTTAGTATTGAGGCCAATACAAAACCAGCAGATATTGACAATATGACGCAGGCTGTGATTGACTTCAACCCTGATGTGGTGGTGTTAGCTCGCTATATGCAAATCATTCCAGAAGACTTATGCAAGCACTTCGAAGGCAAAATTATTAACATTCATCATTCGTTTCTACCTTCTTTTGTCGGTGCCAACCCTTATGCTCGTGCAGCACAGCGTGGGGTAAAACTGATTGGTGCCACTTGTCATTACGTAACGGCTAACCTGGACGAAGGTCCAATTATAGAACAAGATGTGGTACGGGTTGATCATGCAGATAGCGCTGACGATATGCAGAAAATGGGTCAGGATGTTGAAAAAATTACCCTTGCAAAAGGGCTTAAATACCATCTTGAAGATCGAGTCCTTACTTGTAATAATAAGACGATAGTCTTCTCATAATTATTGATTGATGCGAAGATCTGCTTTTAATTAAAAATATTTTATAATTTTTATATTTTGGAGCAATGGGGTGGTGTTATTTAACGAATGGCTTATTCAAATTCTTGCTCTACAAAATCTAAATCAATTTGAATATTAGACTTATCCAGTAATTCCAAACATTTTGGTACTGCCAAAAATACGGCGCCCAAGCACACAGCAATTGCCGCGGGTTTGCCCGGTAAATTAATAATTAAACTTTTACCACGTGTACCCGCTGTCTGACGTGACAAAATAGCCGTAGGCACTGTGCGTAATGACACGTTGCGCATTTGTTCTGCAAAGCCATCAAAGATACGCTCACATACGGCGTGTGTTGCTTCAGGGGTTACATCTCGTGTAGTTGGTCCAGTGCCACCAGTAGTGAGAATCAAATTGCAATTTTTATTATCTGCAAAATCAATTAGTGTTTGTTCGATTAAGTCTTGCTCATCTTCAATGATGATAGTATCTACCTCATAAGGTGAGAGTAGGGCATCTTTAATCCAGGATTGCATAGCAGGTCCGCCGATGTCTTCGTATTCGCCACGTGCTGCACGATCAGAAATCGTAATAAAACCTACTTTTATTTTTGTTTGATTCATTTGTTTACCCTCCTGTAACGG
>DQNX01000039.1 GCA_015658965.1 Gammaproteobacteria bacterium | reverse complement strand
CAGGATTTAGCATGATTATCCAAGTAAGGAATTTTCTCATCAGTAGGGTAGGCCCAATAAAAATACACAGGATTTGACATTTCCAGTGAAAACGCATGTTCTACTAAGCTTCTAATCGGTGCAAAACCACTATCCCAAGCAATAAATAGCATCGGTCGCGTTGAGGCCTCTTTAAGTACAAAAATGCCTTTAGGGCCTACTAAATTAACAACGGATTTAGATTTAATTTTCTGAGTAAATAGGGCGGCAGCAAAAGTATCTTCAGGCATATTTCTAATATGAAACTCCAGCTCCATGCCGTGACAGGGGCAAGAAGCAAGTGGATAACGCGAAGTATTGCCTTTAAAAGATAGCTCAACATCTTGCCCCGCCATAAATTGCAAAGTTTTAGAGCGTGGCGTCCTGAGTGTAATAATGGCTAAATTATCATTTATAAAAGTGATTTTTTTTATTTTTGTTTCAATCTTCTGGATAGGAATCGATTTTACGTCGCCAATCAAATCAAGCGCTAACTCGATGTCTTTAGTCGGTGCATTACAACACATTAAAAACTCAGATTGATTTTTTTGCTCATCAGTTAAAGTAAAATCATGATGCTTAATTTGTTTAATATCACCCTTAATAAGCTTAGCCACACAAGTGCCACAAGTGCCATTACTACACTCATAGCGCATCGCCAAACCGTGGCGAAGACCCGCTTCAAGAATCGAGTCATTTTCTGAACATTCAAAATTTCGCTTATTTTTTTTAAGTTGGATGTTGAAGATCTGATTGCCCATACTTGCCATTATAAAGCGTAAGGCTTACAATGATAACCAATCAATAAAAGATAAGGTTTTTATCAAATGATCAGAATAAACAACGGCATTAAAGCATTAATACTATCAATACTCTTGAGCGGCCATGCATTTTCTGACTACACGCATCCGAGCGTTAAACGCCTTATTCAGTCGAATAGTGCACCAACTGGTGTAGTGTTTGAGCTGATTGAGAGTGACAAGCGTACTTGGCAATGGGCGGCACCCTTGATTAAGAGCCTGAGAACACAATTAAAAGAAAAATACCCTGATATTGAGATTGCTGTCGTGTCTCATGGTCGAGAACAGTTTCAACTGATTCAGAATAGAGTCAAACACCAAAAACAAGCAATTTCAATTTTAGAAGACTTGGTAACCAAAGAGGAAGTTGATTTATACGTATGTGGGACGCACTCATCATGGTACAACATCGATCCAAGTAGTTATCTTGATTTTGTTGATATTGCCATTAGTGGTCCTGCAAAGATTAACGATTATATTAATTTAGGTTATCAGCCAATCCAGTTGTACAAACCGCCTGTCCAAATAAAGTAGGGTGCACCTTATTTGCTTTAGTTCCAGTTAGTTAATCTATTATTTAACATAATATAAATTATGCGAAGTTATTACAATTGTTGGGCAATAATACTTGAGAGTGCTTGTATGTGGTCTTGACGATCATTTAACGCTGGAATATAGCTAAACGTCACTCCGCCCGATTCCATAAAATAACCTCTGTTTTCTTCGTCAATCTCTTCTATGGTTTCTAGACAATCAACAGAGAAACCGGGGCAAATTACTTGCACGTGTTGGGCGCCATCTTTTGCTAAAGACTCTAAACTGCTTTTGGTTTGTGGCTTAAGCCATTCTTCACGGCCAAATATTGACTGAAAACACAGCTGATACTCATCCTCTTGCAAATTAAGCGCCTTAGCAAGCAGTTGGGTCGTGTTAACGCAATGATCGTAATAAACGTCGCCATTATCAACAAAACGTTGTGGTATGCCATGAAATGAGATCATTAGTTTGTCTGGCTTGCCGTGCTGCACTTGATGCTCAGTCACTGAATTGACCAAAGATTGAATATAACCCTTATCTTGATAGTAATCATCAATAAATGCTAATTCTGGCGTGTTTTCCCAAGAGCCAATTTCTTTGTTGATTTCATCAAGGGTTGAAAGGGTTGTCGTATTTGAGTATTGAGGATACATCGGCAATGCAACAATTTTGTCGCAACCCTTGGCTTTTAAGCTTTGTAACGCCGAAGGAATCGATGGATTGCCATAACGCATACCCACTTCAAACTCTAAATTATCATCCTCACTAAGTAATATTTTTTTAATCCCTTCAAGCTGTAAATTACTAATATTTAGTAGTGGCGAACCTTGGCCAAATTTGTCCCAAATTTTTTCGTAATTTTTGGCAGATTTTGCCGGTCGAATATTGAGAATAACCACGTTTAATGCCAACCACCAAATAAGCTTATTGGGTGCTTGAATAACCCGATCATCTGACAAAAATTGCTTTAAATATCGCTTTAAAGCAGGCTTTGTAGGTGCATCTGGGGTACCAAGATTAGTGAGTAAAATACCAGTTTTCATTAAAATTTTTCTAAGTTTTGGTCAATAAAATCACGCACAAAATCATGTGTTTGTGCCGAGTGGAAACGGCCCACTTCCACCCCTTGAATAAAGGCAATAACTGTCGGGAAACCGCGCACTGAAAACTGTCCTGCAATCTTCATATTTTCATCTTCGGCTTCAAGCTTGGTTAAGGCAAATTCGGTCTCATTATACCCTGCTGCAACACTGTTTAAGATCGGCTCTAAGACCTTACAAGGACCGCACCAGTTTGCTGAAATATCTAAAATAACCAGTTGCTTGTGTGATTGATCAATCACCAAGACTTGAAAGTTATCAATACAGACTTCAATGGAAGTAACAATGCTCATTAGTGTTGACTAGTACGAGCGACTAATGGTGTTAAAACTATCATGCTTTTTCTGTGCCAATCGAGCAACAATAAAACCAATAATTAAACCTAATATCAATGAAAATAAGATGTTGATATTGTTGTCTGACTCGACAGAGTTAAGCTGAGACTGTAAATCATTAATAAGGCTAGAAAGCTCAGTATTTTTCTGCTCAAGCAAGGTCAAACCAGTATTATTTTTAGTACTTATTTTGGTTTTTAAAGCCTCTGTATCAATGATCTTAGACATAAATGCTTTGTTTGTAAATTGTAAATTTTCCAAAGATTTTTTAAGATTATTAATTAGCTCAGATTGCTTATTATTGTCAACATTAGTGCTGGATTTGGCCACTATATTATTGGTATTTTTGGGTTTGGTTAGAGTTAGATGCTTTGACAAAATCCAACCACTCAAGTCATTCAGCCTTACTTGAGACCATCCCGAATAATGCATTGTCAATCTTTGTAATTCTGTATCTTTGGGTAGTATTTTTAGCACCTTAGCTACTGATGATTTGTCCAGCCTCAAGGTTGTATTGTTTTGAGTTGTATAAACATTAGAAGCAGAAAATACACTGAGAGACAGAATCAAAAGCGTAATAAAAAATGTTATTTGTTTCATAATGGTTAAATTCTTAAAATATCATCATAGTATAAGCAAAAACCACCTTAAAAACCTAAAAATAATAGAAAATAGTAGAAAAAACATTAAAAATCAATGGGTTATAAGTAATATTTCGACTTGCTATTTTTTAAACGATTAGATGCCGTGGTTAGTCAGGATATTATTTTTACAACAAAGCCTCTTAAATCGAAAATTTGAAGCTTATTGATCAAAATAGGGTAGTATTCTATTTTTTAAGTACCAAATAATTAGTTACTGACTTTTTTACCAACAAATTTACCTGTTAGACGATACATCTGATTTGGGCTTGTTGGTCTTTCAGGAATGGTCAGCTCAAAAAAACCAAATTTTATCAAGGGTTTTAAAATAGATTGTTTGAATTTTGTCTTATTGGTTCTTTTTAATATTTTTATAAGGTCAGTAGCTGAGTTTTCTTGGGTGCAACTCTTTAAAACTTTGATCTGGTCCTGAGTTATTTTTTCAATATTGAGTCTTAGTCCCTTCTTAGTCCCCTTGGTATCTTTTGTCCTAGTGTTAGTAGTTGTAACAGTGTTTTCATCAAATTCAAAACCTTCTTGAGTTGAGCCAGTTTTGTTAACAATATTGCGCTTAAGATCTTTATTCCAACTTGAATTTTCACTGTCTTTTTTAGTGTTTTCACTTTTTTTATTTCGACCAAATAAATTCATAACAATTAAATATAGGAAAATTATTAGGTGAAGTTTAACAAAACCCGTAGTTTTGAGTTAAATATTT
>DQNX01000073.1 GCA_015658965.1 Gammaproteobacteria bacterium | reverse complement strand
TGTGGGTGAAATTTATGCCTTAGCGGTGTCAAAAAGCGTACAAAATCAGGGTTTTTCAGCCAAATTGTTAGATGAAATCATGCAAAAAGCACGCGTTTCCAATTTTTCCAAAATTTTTGCACTCTCTAAGCACAACGCTCAGTGGTTTTTAAAACAAGGTTTTGTGCAAATGAAAATCAGTCAATTGCCCAAAAAACGCCAAGCCTTATTTGACCATCAGCGTAATTCCTCAATATTTTTTAAGGACGTAGAATGATGAAAATTAAAGACCGTATTAGAGGTTATTTACCCATTGTTATTGATATTGAAACCGGCGGTTTTAATCACAAAACCGATGCCATGCTTGAAATTTGTGCAATCGTAATCGGCATTGATGACCAAGGAATTTATTACCCCAAAGAAACTCAACACTTTCATGTAGAGCCTTTTAAAAATGCCAATCTAGAACTGAGTGCTTTAAAATTTAACGGCATTGATGTAGACAGCCCTTTTCGCATGGCAGTGAGTGAAAAACAAGCTTTAAGTGATATTTTTAAAGCCGTTAGCGCTGAGATGAAAACCGAGGAATGCACACGTGCGATTTTGGTGGGCCATAATGCTTTTTTTGATCTGGGATTTTTGTATGCGGCGAGCGAGCGTAGCCATCTAAAAAATCCATTCCATCAATTTTCAACCATCGATACCGTGAGTTTGTCAGCGCTTTATTATGGCGAAACAGTACTGGCTAAAGCCATACGAGTCGCTAATATCGAATGGGACGATGCCAAGGCACATTCTGCGCTATACGACACACAAAAAACCGCCGAGCTTTTTTGTCAAATTTTTAATGCGCAATCGTACAGCTAAATTTTTAATACTGTTTTTACTCTCTACCTCGGTTAACGCGCTGAGTGAATCTGAATTTGTTCAATCCTTATTGATTAACAACATCTTCTTTGAAAAAGAACAAATTAACCTGATCATTAAACAAATTGAAATGGACGGAGATAAGGCTAATTATGCTGATTGGGACTGGACTGTTGGCGGTGAATTGGGTTATATTAAAAAGCATAAGAACAAAGAAAACTACACGTATACCACTGATTATGCAAAATCCACAACACAAGAAGTTAGAAAATTTTCTACCGATTTAACCAAGAAGTTTTTTTCTAATGGCTCGGAGTTAAGCATTTCTTATGATAAATCTTTACCAATTAAAGATGAAGAAATGCATGATAAAAATGGTTATCAAACCGATAAGAACAGTACCGAATATTTAGATGATATATCGATTAGCTGGACACTGCCCTTGCTTAAAAACAAAGGCGGTGTGGTTGATCAAAAAACCTATGATTTGGCCGTATTAGATTATGAAGATGAGCGCCTGGTATTGGCTGAAGCCAAAGAAGATTTTATTGAAGAAAAGTTAATGATTTTTCTTGACTGGATTAGTTATCACACGCAAATTGTCATTGTAAAAAATCGACTTAAAGCCTCTCAAGATATTCTCAAAACCATTCAAGCGCAGGATGTGAATAAGAGCAGCGCACTGTTTCTACAGCGCTCTATCAATAAAACCCAGCGTTTATTGCTGGATTTAGAATCCAAATTGAAAGCACAGCAAAGATCAATAGATGGGTTATTAACCGATATCAATTTGGATAAAAATTCACTTAAAATTGATTGGGATGCTAGGGCGAGTCTGATTCAAGATTTAAACCAATATTGCCAAGAGTCAATTCGAGATATTAAGCGCATTGAAATTGAGCAATTAAAAAACCATCGACGCGTTGAGACTTATCGGAATTTAGAATTGGCTGATTTTGACTTTACCATTAGCGCCATACAAGATGACAACAAAGGTAACTATTCAACCTATTCAAAATCCTCTGAGGTTGAATTTGAAGCCAAACTTGAGTTTTCTTACGCATTAACCGGCGATATCAGTAACGATGTGTATTTGCGTAAATATCGCCTAAAAGGCCGTCAATTAGAGCTTAAGTACCAAGATAAGTTTGATGATATTCTCTCTGATGCGCA
>DQNX01000173.1 GCA_015658965.1 Gammaproteobacteria bacterium | reverse complement strand
AAAAGCAAATAGGCGTAAAAATAAGGCAAAAATCTAATCTCCATAACACTTTAAATAATCTAAACCCTATTATGGTACTCTTATTCAAAAGCTGAAAATTACTTTAATTACACAAAAAGTTGAACGGATCGCATTCAAAAGGTGATAATAATAATTGTCTGTTGTGTTTGTGGTTGACTATATCCCCTGAGCCGATAAATAAACATCTAAGGAGATGAGATAGTTCACTATTGTGCAAGCCCACCTTGAAGTGGGAAGCCTACGGTGCACTTCGAACTTCCGCCTTGAGCCTTTTTGGTTCAGGTTTCTTTCAATGCGATACAATAGACCCTTCTTATTTTTAACGCTTGAGTTATAATTCATTCCATGAAGACGCTCAGAGAATCCATTCGCATCCAAAGACGATTAATCCCTGCTTCTGATCGAGAGAAATTTTCCCGGAATTTATCACATCAAGTTAAAAAATTAGCAAATTTTAAAAACGGCTCTAAAATTGCACTTTATTTGCCTAATGATGGTGAAATTAACCCTAAATACATACAAAAATTCTTAAAAAACAAGGGTTTTAGCACTTATTTGCCGATATTATTCGGTAAAAGCCTTAAATTTGCAAAAGTTGGTAAAAATTTCAGAAAAAATCGATTTGGCATTAACGAACCAGTTTCTACGAAAATTTTGAGCGCAAATCAGCTTAATATACTCTTTATGCCGTTGGTGGGTTTTGATCAATTCAAAAATCGCATTGGTATGGGTGGCGGTTTTTACGATCGCACCTTGGGCTTTAAAAACCGACAAAAAAGCTATACAAGCCCCAAACTTTATGGGCTGGCATTTGATTGTCAAGAAGTGGCTAAGCTCAATGTCAAGACTTGGGATATTCCTTTGGACGCTGTCATCACGCCCACGAAAATTTATCAATGATTAATGTAACAAGCCTTGCTCCCTATTGAAAGGAACCTGCTACATTAACTAAGCGCCAGTTGCGTGCTTTTGAAAGAATGATTTTAGGCTTGGATTTTCATTAATTAAATTCATGCCAAAGCCTCGTAACCAACGCAGTGGCTCGTTATTTTCCTTGTAAATCCAATTCAAACCAGTCATGGTTTTTGCCATGAGTTCATTGTCAAGTCGGCGCTCTCTAGCATAAGCGCGTAATACGCCGTAATCACCCCAAGCTTTATTGCTGTCACGCAACTGGCTAGAAAGCGCTTCAACATCTGCAAAACCAAGATTAACGCCCTGCCCAGCAAGCGGATGAATATTGTGGGCCGCATCACCAATAAGTGCTATATTTTCTTTAACATATTCTTTAGCACTACGCTCAATCAATGGAAAAGCTTGGGCTGAGTTCAACACTTCAAACTGACCAAAACGATATTCCACACCCGCGGACAGTCGATCAGCAAAGTCTTTAGAAGATAAGGACAACAACTCATCAGCAAGATGATTTTCAGCCGACCAAACAATGGATGCCTCGTTGTTACTGAGTGGCAATAAGGCGATAATACTGTCGGCTAAAAACCGCTGCCAAGTGGTGTTATCGAAGCCCTTGTCTGAGTGAATATTACAAATAATGGCTTTTTGTTGATAATTGGTTTCACTAAATTCGATTTTCGTTAAATCACGAACGTGCGAACGCGCACCATCAGCGCCTACTAATAGATTACAAGACAGTGATTGATGATTGTCTAATTGCAATTGATAGCCGTCATCGATTTTTTCAATATTGTCGAGTTTTGCGCTGATAAATTGCACCTTAGTGTCGGCTAAAACAGCAAACATGGCCGCTTGAATTGCATCGTTTTCAATGATATGACCTAAATGCGTTAGTGCATCATCTGCGGCGTTAAAATCCAAACTACCATGAGAATTTTGATCCCACACCTTGGTGTGTGTAAAGGCGTGTTTGCGCTGAATCAAATCCCAAATGCCGATACTTTGCAAAAACACCTCTGACGTTGGTGTAATTGCACTGACGCGTGTGTGGAAATCTTTATTTAATTTTGGATTGGGGTTATTTGGTTCAATAATGGCGATTGTGGCATTGGTTTTTTGCGCCATACTTAAAGCAAATGCTTGACCCACCATGCCACCGCCAACAATCACCACATCGAAGTTATTCATGACCCTCTCCTGCAATGGTCATTTGATTAACCAGTACGGAACCAACTTTTAAATTGCTACGTTGGTCAACATCGGTGCCTACGTGTACGATACCCAGCAACATGTCTTTTAAATTACCGGCTATAGTAAGCCCAGAAACAGGGTATTGGATCTCGCCATTTTCTACCCAAAAACCCAGCGCCCCGCGCGAGTAATCACCGGTTGTTGCGTTCACGCCTTGACCCATGAGTTCAGTTACCACCAAACCTTTACCCATCGATTTAATCATCTCATCCAAACCGCCATCAAAATTAGCGTTGACATTAACGTTGCTGGTGCCGCCTGCATTGGCCGTGGTTTTAAGCCCCAGTTGGTTGGCTGAATATTGCCCCAACACATAGCTGCATACGCGCCCATCTTGGACAAAATATTGCTCGCGCTTAAGCACACCATCAAGATCAAATGCTTTGGCGCCCAATGTCTTTTTGACCAATGGCTGTTCAAACAAGCTCAAACTTTCTGGAATGACAATTTGATCAATACTACCCAGTAAAAAAGTGGATTTTTTGTATTGTCTCGAGCCGCCTAAAGCCCCTAATAGTTGGGCGAACAATCCGCCAGACAAACGTGAGGTAAAAATAACCGGGCATTTTTGTGATGTGAGTGATCTTGCACCGAGTTTTTGTTGTGCCAATAGCGCTGCTTTCATGCCTACTTGCCGTGGTGACTCTAGGTCGTTTGCGTTAAGGGCTGTGGTGTACTCATAAGCCGTTTGCATGTCATCATCACGCTTTGCAATTAACGCACAATTGAGCGAATGGCGTGTGCTGCTTTGCGTGGCGATTAACCCATTGGAATTAGCATATAAGCCCTTACCCTGAAAACTAGAAACTTCCGCGCCTTCTGAATTATCAATTTCATTTTGTTCTAAGGCGATTTCCTCGCAGGCCTTAGCCAGATCAATACTGTGTTGTGCATCTAAATCCCAAGCGTGGTAAAGGTCTAAGTTAGGCACATCAAACGCCATTAAATCTTTTGGCGCCAAACCATTAAAAGGATCTTCTTGGGTATATTTTGCAATTAAACAAGCAGATTCAATGGTTTTGTTTAGGCTGTCTTTACTCAAATCAACACTTGAAGCGTGGCCTTTCTTATGGCCCATATAAACATTAATTTCAAAATTTTTGTCCAGATGGTATTGTAGGGTTTCTACCTTGCCCAGCCTTACTGCGGTTGAAACACCGGAGCTTGAATCGAGTGATATTTCATAATCACTAACTTTGTATTGTTTTAATAAGTCAATGGCTAATTGTGCGGTTTGTTCTAAAGTTGGCATAGGTGAAATTATACTAAGTAATCTAAATCAGTTGGTTGTGTAAATTCAATTTTATGGTGTGAATGCTGAATATCAAGTATGAGTGATTGAGCTGGCACCCATAAAGCCCAAACACCTAGAGCAATGATTAACGCGCCAGAGAATTTTCTGACAAAGGGTTTTTTAATGGCCTCACTTAGCTTCGAAGAAAACCCTGCCATTAATAGCAAGCTTGGCAATGTACCGAAACCAAATGCCAGCATAATCAAACCACCTTGAGTGGCAGAGCCTGATAATGCGGCAAAACTCAGGGCGCCATAAACCAGCCCACAGGGAATTCCACCCCAAAATAAACCCACTAAAAAAGCATTTTTTAAGCTGGTAACGGGCAAAAACTTCTGGCTAATGGGCTGTAATTTTGCCCACAGTTTGGCGCCGATTTTTTCTAAAACTTGTATGCCGGCATACCAATTGGCAATATACAGGCCAACCAAAATCATCAGTAAGCCTGAAAACATTCTTAATACATAATCAAGCGTGCTCATCTCCAGCATGTTTGACAGTAGCTCACCCACCAAACCAAACAACGTCCCCATTAAAACATAGCTAAGAATTCGGCCAGTGTTGTAATTTAGATGATACAGTGAGGTTTGTTTGGGGCTGGATCTTAGCGCTTTTGGCAGGGCCGAAGTCAGTAAAGCAACCACACCGCCACACATGCCCAAACAGTGCACACCGCCCAACAAGCCCATCAAAAAAACAATGGTTAGAATGTTTGTATCTATCATTGAATCTTAGTGACTTCTATTAAATGCAATCGTCGAGAATCTGTTTTTAACACTTTGAAATTAAAGCCTTGTAAATCAATCTCACTCATTTGTTCTGGCAAGTAAGTAAAGCCCGAAACCACTAAACCAGCAACTGTATCCACATCTCCAATTTCAAGTGATACCTTAAAAAATTCATTGAATTCTTCAATCGGCGTGTTGGCTTTGAGTAAATATCGACCTTCACCAAAATCAATAATATTGTCTTCTTCAAAATCATGCTCATCTTCAATCTCACCCACAATCTGTTCAAGCACATCTTCAAGCGTAACCAGACCGGCAATCTCTCCGTACTCATCCATCACAATAGCCATGTGTGAACGCTTTTGTTGGAAATCTTGAAGCAGTGCGCCCAAGGTTTTACTCTCTGGCACCAAAATAGCAGGGCGTAAATATTCTTTATGGCTAAATTCTTTTTTCTGGTTGGTGACTAAGTGGCTGAGCAAGTCTTTTGCCAAAATAACCCCTTGCACTTTGTCTTCTTGTGCGTTTAAAACAGGGAATCTTGAATGTGAAGATTTCACCATTATTGCCAGTAAATCTTTGGTTGAAATGTTGTGCTGAATCAACACCATTTTGGTTTTTGGCACCATGACATCCCGCACTTCTAAATTTTCAAGTTGCATGGTTCCCTCGATAAGTGATCGAGAATGTGAATCAATGGTATGGCTTTCCTCGGCTTCTTTTAAAGCTTGCAATAATTCATCGCTAGCGCTAATTGGGGAGTGGAAAAATCGTTTTTTTAGTCTTTGTAAAAAAGACAATGTCGAGGGAGGGTGGTCTTCGTTCATACAATTTAATTTCATTTAAAGCGTTATTTTACCAAAAATCAGGATTTTTTGCCACTGCGCATAACTTTGCCCTTTGCCGCACGTTCTTTGCGTACTTGTTTTGGGTCGGCTATCAGTGGTCGATAAATTTCCACACGGTCTTTTTCACGCAAAATAGTGTCTAATTTGGCTATTTTCCCAAAAATACCGGTTTTATCTTTGCTTAAATCAATTTGTGGATAAATGTCAATAATGCCGGATAAATCGATGGCTTGCTTAAGTGTTGTACCTTTATCTACCTCTAACTCAAGCAGTGTTTGTTTTTTTTCTAGCGCATAAGCGACTTCAACTAGCATCGCAAAGTTGTTGTGCTTTGGAAAAATCGAGCGTGCCTTCATAGATTGCACGGCCAGTAATAGCACCCATGATGCCATGATGCGCCTCAACCAATAAATTAGAGATATCAATCATGTTGGTAATGCCGCCTGAAGCGATAATAGGGATTGAAGTTTGTTTGGCCAAATCAGCCGTGGATTCTACATTAACGCCCTGCATCATGCCATCTCGGGCAATATCAGTATAAACAATAGAACTTACGCCATCTTGCTCAAATTTCTTGGACAGATCCACCACATGCAAATCCGTTTGTTTGGCCCAGCCTTCAGTAGCGACCAAACCATTATTTGCATCCAAGCCAACAATAATTTTGCCCGGGAATTCACGACACAACTCGGATACAAACTCAGGGTGGGTCACCGCCATGGTGCCAATAATTAAATAACTAACGCCCGCCTCAATGTAAGTATTGGCAATTTTCATATTGCGAATACCGCCGCCAATCTGTACTGGCAAGTCTGGAAACTCTTTGGTAATTTCAGTCACGCTAGTAGCGTTAATAGGTTTGCCTTCAAACGCACCATTTAGGTCGACCAAATGCAAGCGTTTAGCACCTTGATCAACCCATTGCGCCGCCATTGCTACTGGGTTGTCCGAAAACACCGTTGTGTCGTCCATAAGCCCTTGTCTGAGACGTACGCACTGGCCATCTTTTAAATCAATTGCGGGAATAATTACCATTTTTTATCCATTGTGTCGCCGATATCCGATTGCTTCGATCAAATGCTGTTGTTCTACGCTATCAGCATGATCTAAATCTGCAATGGTTCTGGCCACTTTTAAAATTCGATGATAAGCTCTGGCAGATAAATGTAATCGATCAATGACATTCTCTAACAATTGCTTATTGTCTGCATTCAAAACAATTAAATTGTCAATCTCATCAGTACTGAGTTGGTCATTTAACTTGCCTTGTCTTTTCAGTTGTCTATTATAACAATCCAGCACGCGCAATCTAATCGTTTCACTGCTTTCTGCTGAATCACTTTGCTGGCTTAGCAAAACTTTTTTGGGCAAGGGTGGGACTTCTAACACCATGTCAATGCGATCCAGCAATGGGCCAGAAATTTTCTTCTGATATCTGCTAATTTGATCCTCCGTACAATGACATTTGCTGGTGCCATCGCCGTAATAGCCACAAGGACAAGGATTCATGGCAGCTATTAGCTGGAAATTTGCTGGAAAAGTAACCTGCTGCTGGGCGCGAGACACGTTAACTTCGCCACTTTCTAAAGGTTGTCTTAAGGCTTCTAGCACGTGGCGCGGAAATTCTGGCAATTCGTCTAAAAACAACACCCCTTCGTGCGCCAAAGAAATTTCACCCGGCTTGGGGTTGGATCCGCCGCCAACCAGTGCAACCGCCGAAGACGAATGGTGCGGCGATCTAAAAGGCCTGACATGCAGTTGCGATGGCTCTAATGGCTTATTAGTAATTGAGTAAATCGCAGCACGCTCTAGGGCCTTTTCAGTGCTAAGTGGCGGCATAATCGACGGCAATCTTTCTGCCAACATGGTTTTTCCCGAGCCAGGCGTTCCTCTAAGTAGTAAATTGTGCCCGCCGCTGGCAGCAATCTCTAAAGCGCGTTTGGCATGATATTGACCTTTAACCTGCAAAAAGTCATTGTGGTATTTGGCCTTGATATTAGTCTGAACTGCCGGCTTTTCGAGCTCGCCCATGCCAGTTAAAAATGCGCAAACTTGAAGCAAATGCTTGGCTGGAAATACTTGGGCTTTTTCAACTAGGGCGCATTGTCCATAATCATCATACGGAATAACCAGATTATGCTTGCTTTTGTAGGCTTCAATAACCGCTGGCAACAAGCCTTCTGTGGTGTGCAATAAGCCATCTAAACCCAGCTCACCATAAAACTCAAACTGCTCAATATTAATATTTGGCTTGATTTGAGCTGACGCAATCAAAACCCCTAAGGCAATCGGCAAATCATAACGTCCACCATGCTTGGGTAAATTGGCAGGTGCCAAACTTACAGTGATGCGCTGATTGGGGAATTTAAACTTGGAATTCATCAGTGCACTTCGCACTCGATCTTTGGATTCTTTTACCGCGCCCTCTGGCAACCCAACAATGGCAAAACTTGGCAGTCCGCCTGAAATATGCACCTCAATCGTGACTAACGGGGCATCCATGCCAGTTGATGCTCGGGTAAAAACTTTAGCCAGTTGGCTCATACTACTTCCAGTTCTTCCAGACTCCATCTTGGCTTGATGGTGATTTCATTGCCAGCAGATACTTGGCCCTGAGTTAGTCTTAAATGTCCTGCTAGGGCGATCATTGCACCATTATCAGTGCAAAATTCTTGTCGTGGATAAAATACTTCGGCACCCAATTTTTTGCCCATCTTGTCTAAAACCTGACGCAAGGATTGATTGGCACTCACACCACCTGCCACCACCAGTGTTGAGTAATGAGTTTGTTCAATTGCACGTCGGCATTTAATCATCAAAGTTTGTGTGGCTGCTACTTCAAATGCTTTGGCAATATCAGCTTTTTGCTCTGGGTGCTTAGCAAAAGTGTTACGTGCAAAAGTCTTCAGACCGCTAAAACTAAAGTCTAACCCTGGGCGGTTAGTCATCGGTCTTGGAAATTTAAATTGAGTCTCATCGCCCTCTTCAGCTAATGCTGCCAAGGCCGGCCCGCCCGGATAACCCAAGCCCAAAATCTTAGCAGTTTTGTCAAAGGCCTCGCCCACAGCGTCGTCTAGTGATTCACCCAATATTTTATAATCACCAATAGCTTTGACATCTACTAACATTGTGTGGCCACCGGAAACCAAGAGTGCCACGAATGGAAATTGTGGTTGTGTATCTTCAAGTAGTGGCGCTAATAAATGCCCCTCCATGTGATGCACTGCCAAAGCAGGAATATTAAGGCTCCAAGCCAAACTCTTAGCAACAGAGGAGCCCACCAATAAAGCCCCTGCCAGACCTGGGCCAGCTGTATAGGCAATACCACTAACGTCACTAAGCTGGAGTTTTGCCTCAGATAGAACTGCTTTGATCAAAGGAATGGTGCGTTGAATATGATCACGCGATGCCAATTCTGGCACGACACCGCCATATTCTGCATGGATTTCTACTTGAGAAAAAAGTTGGTGTGCGATTAAACCTCGATCTGATGAATACAGGCCAATACCAGTTTCATCACAAGAACTTTCGATACCCAAGGTAACAAACGCTTTAGTGCTCACTATTTGATTCGCCTAAATAGACTTTCTTTACATCCTCGTTAGCTAAGATCTCTGCTTTGTTGCCTTTGGCAATAATCACCCCATCATGAAGCACGTATGAATGATCGCAAGTGTCTAGCATTTCTCGGTAATTATGGTCGGTAATCAGCACGCCAATGCCTTTGTCTTTAAGATGATAAATGATTTGCTGAATATCGCCTACTGAAATAGGATCGACACCAGCAAAAGGTTCATCCAACAAAACAAATTTTGGGTTCATCGCCAATGCTCTGGCAATTTCCACTCTGCGTCTTTCTCCACCAGACAGGCTTAAGCCGTCAATATGGCGAATGTGTTCGATATTAAATTCAGCTAATAATTCTTCTAATCGATGTTTTCTTTGTTTTTTATCAAATTCTGAATTCAGCTCTAAAACCGCCATGATATTATCTTCAACAGAAAGTTTTCTAAAAATAGAAGGTTCTTGAGGTAGATATCCCAAACCCAATTTAGCGCGCTTGTGCATGGGTAATTTACTGACCTTATGCTGGTCAATAAATACTTGGCCTTTGTCTGCTCGCACCAAACCACAAGCAATATAAAAACAGGTGGTTTTACCCGCGCCATTTGGCCCTAACAAACCGACAATCTCGCCCGCTCTCACTTCAAAAGAAACATCACTCACAACCACACGTCGAGCGTATTTTTTTCGAATATTTTGAACGACTAAGGTGTTTTCTTGCATAATTTAACTGGACGTTATTTTGAGTCTTTAATCTTACCCTAAATTAAACGAATTTGTTCAGAGCTATAAGCCTCGATCAAGCTGCCTTTTGTATCAATTATTAAAGCACCCTGCTGATTAATACCGACTGCAATGCCGATTTTTTTTTGGTTATTTGTAATAAGCTCAACACGCTTACCAATCAAATAATCTACCGTCTCCCAAGATTTTAGGAAGCAAGGCAAGCCTTGCGTGGCAAACAACTGGCAGTATTTCAACATGTTGTTAATGAGCGCGGCACTCAAGCCTTCAATAGTGGGTAAATTTACCCTGATACGTGACAGGTCTATCCAGGGCGAATCGCATTCAAATGTCTGGTTCAGATTGTAATTCAATCCCAGCCCAACCACCACCGATTGATACTGGCCTTGAGCTGAATTTTCAATCAGAATACCGGCCAACTTTTTATCTTCATAAAAGATGTCATTGGGCCATTTAAGCTTGATACCGCTCACACCAAAATCTGCCAAAGTACTAACAACAGAAAGCCCGATAACTAAGCTTAAACCGTTTAGCGCTATACTAGCGTCAAATATATAACGCATGGAGAACAGAATATTCGCATCTTTTTGGCTTAGCCAAACTCGGCCATACTGCCCTCTTCCCTGGGTTTGGTTTCGCGTAATGCAGACTTGCGTGGTTTTAGTAAACGCCAGATTTGACAGGTAATCATTGGTACTATCGATTGTATCAAAAACAACGGATTCAATCGATGAATCAATTTTCCCGGCTAAATTAGAATAATCAGCCATACGATAATAAGCAGCATTAGAGACAGCCAAACCGCTGCCGAACCCATGTCTTTGGCAGCGCCGGACAATACATGATAGTCATCGCCAATTCGATCTACCACCGCCTCAATTGCTGAATTGAGAATTTCCACAATAAGCACCAAAAATACAACAGCAATTAAAACAACTTGCTCAAGACTGGTTTTCCCAAACATGCCAGCCAAGGGAATTAGTACTATTGCAAGCCAAACTTCTTGCCTAAAAGCTGCTTCGGACTGATAGCAAGTCTTAAGACCTTTGATGGAGAATTCAAAAGCCTTAAAAATTCTTTTTACACCGGTTGCTTCTTTTTTCACGGATTACCTGTCAAGTGGTTAAAATAGTCATTAACTCAGTCGAGTTAATAAATCAATTTTACACATAAGTTTAATTATGAAAATAGCATTAGGAGTTGAATACATGGGCACTGACTTCCACGGTTGGCAGTTGCAAAAATCAGGTATTCGTACGGTTCAACAAGTGGTTGAAAAAGCCCTGTCTAGTATTGCCGACCAACCTGTTAGGGTTTTTTGCTCGGGTAGAACCGATGCGGGTGTGCACGCTGTCGAACAAGTTATTCATTTTGAAACTGATGTGGTTCGTGAAGACAAAGCCTGGCTGTTTGGCGGCAATGTTAATTTGCCCAGTGATGTTAACTTCACATGGGCCAAACGCGTTGATGATAGTTTTCATGCCCGTTTTAGTGCTTTTGCCAGACGCTATCACTATAAGATTCATAACACCAAAGTGCGCTCTGCCATCATTGGCAAGCATTCACTTTGGGAGTCTAGAGCCTTGAATATCGAGCATATGAATCAAGCGGCGCAATACTTACTCGGTGAACATGATTTTTCAGCTTTTCGAGGCAGCCTTTGCCAGGCCAAATCACCGATTAAAACCATTGAATTTATTCGACTCAGCCAACAAGGTACTGACCTATTGCTAGACATTAAAGCCAATGCATTTTTACATCACATGGTGCGTAATATTGTTGGAACGCTATTAAAAGTTGGCAAGGGTGAGCGCCCCGTTGAATGGGTTAAGACTGTTTTAGATTCTAAACAACGAAAAGAGGCTGGTGCAACAGCCCAACCTCAAGGTCTTTATTTCGTAAAAGCTTTTTACTAAATCAGAATACAATATGCATCATAATCATCATCACTACTAAGAATAGGATGGTCATGATGCCACCAGCTTTAATAAAGTCTGTAACCTTATAACCACCTGGACCCATAATTAAAGCATTAACCTGGTGAGTGGGGATCAAGAATGAGTTTGATGTGGCAATGGCAACTGTTAATGCATAGATTGCAGGGTTTGCATCTACTTGTATGGCAATGTTAACGGCAATGGGAACCAATAAAATTGTCGCGCCAACATTCGACATGACCAAAGTAAAAAATGTTGCCAATACTGCAATAGAAGTGAGAATAATCCAAGGCGCCATATCGCCAACCACTTTAACAGTTTCTTGGGCGATCCATAAGGCTGTACCTGTTTTGGACACGGCCAAACCTAATGGAATTAAACTAGCTAATAAGAAAACAGTTTTCCATGAAACTGCCCTATAAGCCTCTTCAATCTTAAGTACTTTTGTCAAAATCATACCTAGGGCGCCAGTCATTAGCGCAATAGAAAGTTTAATGTCTGTAAATAATATTAAAAATAAAGCAACTGCAAAGAATATGCCAGCCCATTTAACCTTCTCAGGACGAGACTCTACTTGCACTGGATACTCCGATGTCACCACAATAAAATCAGGGTTTTTCTGCAAACGTTCTAAATCTTCCCAACATACGTGTACAACCAGCGTATCACCCGATTGAAATGGTAGATTTCGAATGCCTTCACCCTCTTTCATTGTCTTGCCACCACGGTGAAGAGCAACCATTGACAAACCATAAGTTTTTCTTAACCAAACATCTCTTGCAGTTTTGTGAATTAAGGTTGAATTTGGCGGAATAACCACTTCAGCTGTGCCGCAATTTTGCGTTGATAAAAGATCTGAAAACTTCTCAATCTTATTAGATAACTCTAAATTAAAGCCTTCAACAAAACTATCTAAGTCTTCTTTAGAGGTTAGAACGCCTAACGTCATACCAGCTTCAATTGTAGTACCACGATCAACAGAATCATGCCCAATTAAATTGTTGTGATTGCTGTCTTGAATCGCAACAATTCTTACTCTTGAAATGGTTTCAATATCATCAAGTTTCATACCCACTAAATCACTATCAGCAGGAACATTGACTTCATACAAGTCGTAGTTAATTTTATAAACTTCTTGAAAATGCTTAACCGCAGAAATTGCTTTTGATTTCTCTTCTGTTACCACTGGCAAAACAAATTTACCAGCGATCATGAAGTAAACAACACCTGTTACAACTAATGCAATACCAATTGGCGTTACTGAAAATAGCCCCCATGTATCCATTTGGTTTTCAGCAGATAAACCCTGGTTAGTTGTTAGAATTAAATCATTCAATAAGATTAATGGACTAGAGCCAACCATAGTCATGGTACCGCCAAGAATTGCAGTAAAACCCATTGGCATTAACAGGCGAGACATTGGCACGCCAGAGCGCGATGATATTCTACTTACCACTGGAATAAACAAGGCTGCTGCACCTACGTTTTGCATAAATGATGAAATAAGACCAACAGCTGAAGATACAATCGGAATGATTCTTGTCTCAGATTTTCCACCTACTTTCAGGATGTATGTCGCCACTTCAGTCATTAAGCCTGTTTTGTCAAGTCCAGCGCCGATAATCATTACGGCTATAATTGATATGACTGCATTGGATGAAAATCCATCAAACAATTGTTCGTTATCAACTAGCCCGCCATCCAATCCCATAATAGAATAAATAATTGGTAGTGACGTTAAGCCTAAAATCACCATGATACTAATAGCCGCTTCATCAACTTCAACCACTTCAAAAGCGAAGAGATAAATAATTAATAGTAAGATACTTACCATCCAGGCAATTGACGCTGTCGGTGCAACCGTTGAAAGCCATAGTGCAAAAGCTAAAAACAATAGTGCTGCAATGGTTCTGATATTTAACATGGTGGTATTTTATGCTTGGTTACAATTAGCTTGTGATTATAACTCAATTACAATATTAGTATTAGATAATATTGTTGACTTGCTCTATTCTTGGACAATCCCTAGTCTTTATCATTGATCTTTTTATAGTGCTCGGTTAGCACTACCAGCGCTTCACCTTTAGAGTGAAAGATGTTGTTCTCACCGATGAGTGTGTCCAGTTCACTGCGTTTAAAAGAATTTCTAACCTGCTGCTTTAGGCTACTGAAGACCAAGGTAAGTCCTGCATTGCGTAGGGATAAAGCCATCTCACGGATTTTTTCTTCGCCACTGGCATCAATCCAGTTGATACCGCCGCCAACAATAAGAATGGCTCGTGCTTCGGGAAAATTGTTGCGCGCTTCAGTGATAGCACGCTCAAGGTACGCCACATTAGCAAACATGATTGCACCATCAAAACGTATGGGAACAAAAAACTGACTAACGGGCGATAAATTATGCGCCTTTATGCCGGTGAGTATGCCATCTGAACCAAGCCCTAAAACCTCTGAACGCGGCTTCATTACACGCAGCACGAAGGCCACCATAGTCAGTACAATACCCACCATGATGCCATTAGCAATCGCAGGTGCCATGGCTAATGTGGCAACAAAAGCAACGATTCCAATAACAGCACCGGCACGATCCACACGCCAAGCATGAATCAATGGTTGTACACGAATCAGGCCAAAAACAGCTATCATGACGATAACTGCTAACACTGCCTGAGGCAGGTGATAGAGTAGCGGAGTAAGAAATAATAATACAGCCACCACTGCCAGCGCACTGATAATAGAAAATAACCCCGTACGTGCTCCGATTTTTGCAGCAACTGCAGAACGGGAAAATGAGCCACTAACGGTAAAGGAGTTGAAAAAACTGCCAGCCACATTCGCCAGACCTTGTCCTACCAGCTCTTTGTTGACATCTGTTTTCTGTTTGGTTTTAATAGCAATAGCCCGAGAGATAGATGTCGCTTCCATGAAGCCAATCAGTGCCATAATAAAAGCAGCGGGCAGTAGTATTAGCATAATGCCAAAATCAATAACTGGCACAGAGAACTGTGGCAGTCCTTTTGGAATATTGCCGACGACAGCACCACCTGCAGAGAAAACCATCTGATTATCTGCAACTGAAGAAAATCGCCAATTACGACCATCGGCAGTCATGCCATCAGGCAAGTAATCACGTTCATAATAATGCGCGTTATTATTTTCTCCTACGACTCTAACAAACTCTACGCGGTTTAAATCGATTCGGCGCTGGTTATTCTCCTGTTTTAAGCTGCGTAGTTTAAGTTGCATGGTGAGTATTTCACCTTCCATCTCAGCTATTTGCAGATATTGACCCTCTGCTTGATTTAGTTTATGGATGGCGCTGTTATTATCCGCAATAGCGCCAGTCATTTCACTCATGATCGTTTTGGTTTTAACATAACTACGAATAAGCTCTGACTGGGTGTTGGTGTGTACTGCGTCCAGCGTTACTGTTTCTTTGTTTTCAAAGTCAATGTAGGCACTAACGGCAGTGGCAATAACAACAGCTGTCAATACGCCCGGCAGTCGTTTTATATAAACATCACTTATACGTATGATTGCGTAGGCGCCCACGGCGAAAGCAAACGTCAGCCAGTGCGTCTCACCGACCTGCAACACCACGCCCCACAAATCAACAATATAAGCATCTGTGCGCGGGAAAGGCACACCGATTATTTTGCTAAGTTGCGATAGACCAATAATCAACGCGGCAGCATTTGTAAAACCAACCAATACTGGGCTGGAGATAAAGTTAACTAAAAATCCAAGCCGCGCCAGGCCCAATACCAAGCGCAATACACCAACCATAAGCCCGAGCATAATAGCCAATTCAATAAACTTGTCAGTTTCCACCATAGCAAAGGGAATCAGTGCAGCCGCAGACATCATCGAAAGCATAGCAACTGGTGCGGTATGCAATTGGTTGCACGAACCCCACATAGCTGCAATGATGACAGGCACAATAGAGGCGTAAAGTCCATAAACCACTGGTAATCCGGCAAGTTGAGCATAAGCCATGCTTTGTGGTACCAACAATAAAGCCACGGTAATGCCAGCGATTACATCCGCACGTATGGTTTCCTGCGTCATTGGGAACCAACGCAGAAAAGGCAACCAAGCCTGTAATAATGATGTTTTTATTTTCATTTTTTTACCTTTCAGATCATTGAAAATCGTTGAGATAAATTCAATAACTTGGATTGTTTATTGTGAATTGATGAAATTATAAGGAAAAAGCAAGCTGCATTCGCATCATTAAACCAATTCCTGAAGACAAGTATTATATCGCCACTTACCCCCAAACAAGGCCTTAATTGACAATCAATTAGCCAGCGAATCGTTAAAACAACACCCTTCAAAGGTGTGCCCCCTTAAAAAGGCGGCTATAAAGTAGCTCTGCTTTAGTAAGTATTGATTGATTTTCAGCTATGGATTTTATTGTTACATACAAGGGTTAAGTTTTTTCGATGACGTAGCGCTTAACTTCAGGGGTGAGCTCTACTTTGGCCTTATTTTTTTTATTTGTTTTTTATGCAAAGATGGTAAATAATATTAAAAATTCTCATCCCAGTCAACCAATATTTGGCGCTTGTCCATATCGATAGAGATTAGAAACGGTTCAATATAGGGTACCCAATGTTCTTTGTCGCCATTAACAACCATAACGCTATTTGCACCAGTATCGACCATAGAGGTGATTTTCCCCAGTACAACGCCTTCTGTATTAATAACTTTTATTCCTGTTAGTTCATCCCAGTAGTATTCGCCTTCAGGCAATTTTGGCAGTTGAGATTTCTCAATATAAAGCTCTGTGCCGATATAGCTTCTTGCAATTTCACGATCATTCACGCCGTCAAGTTGGGCAACAATGGTTTTTCCTTGTACGCGACCTTTGATAATTTCAAGTGTTGTCCACACGCCATCAACCTCAATATGCCAAGGCTGATAAGAAAGAATGTTTTTTCTAGGATGAGCGTGTGAAAATATTTTCACCCAACCCTGAACGCCAAAAAGGCCGTTGATCTTACCGATCAACAGCCTCTCAGGGTTAGAAGTGGTTGCCGTTGAATTACTCAGCTGAATCTTCTGCCGGCGCTTCAGCTGCACTTGCTGCTTCGGCTTCGGCTGCTGCCTTAGCTTCTGCTGCTTCTGCCGCTTTGGCTTCTGCTTCTGCCTTAGCCTCTTCATCCGCTTTTGCTTTTGCTACGGCCGCTAATTTAGCTGCTACTACTGCTGCTCTAGCGTCTTGTGCTGCAACACGTTTTTCACGAATTGAAGGGTCTTTGAATTCCTTGACAAGTTGCTTAACACGATCAGAAATTTGTGCACCTTTTGAGGTCCAGTAATCCAATCTATCTTCTTCGATGGTTAGCCTAACTTCTTGTCCACGAGCCACTGGATTAAAATATCCAATACGCTCAATGTAACCACTGTCTCTACGCTTTCTAGAGTCTGTTGCTACAATTGAATAAAAAGGTTTTTTCTTGGCTCCACCTCGGGCTAGTCTAATTTTAACCATGGGTTTTT
>DQNX01000001.1 GCA_015658965.1 Gammaproteobacteria bacterium | reverse complement strand
TTGGCAAATATGGTTGCCGCATCATCCATAAGCGAACAATGCGAAGGCACACTGACTGGCAATATCACGGCGCGTTTAGCGCCTGCGGCTTTCATGGCTTCGCAGGTTGCATCGACCGCAGCTTTATTGCCGGCAATCACCACTTGACCATTGGAATTAAAATTAACCGCTTGCACAATACCATCACCAGCATAATCACTACAAACTTTAACCACGATTTCATCCGCCAAGCCCAAAATCGCCGCCATGGCGCCCACGCCAGCAGGTACGGCTGATTGCATCAATTCTGCACGCTTTCTAACGAGCTGAATGCCATCAGAAAAATCCAGCGCGCCAGCTGCAACCAGCGCTGTGTATTCGCCTAAAGAGTGTCCTGCCATGCAAATTGGTGATAAATCAGCCGTATTGGTAAGCACTCGATACGTTGCGTAGCCAGCTGCAAGCATAGCAGGCTGGGTATTTTGAGTTTGGTTAAGGCCTTCTTGGTCTTCTTGAGTCAATGCCCATAAATCAAAGCCTAGTGCGTCGCTTGCCTGGGTGAATGTATCTTTAACAACGGGGAAATTATCAGCAAGCTCTGACAGCATACCAAGTGATTGTGAACCTTGACCGGGGAATACGATTGCGTAATTCATAAGTATTTATTATTAATTGATTTAGCTTTATTTTAATCGAGACCTTTGCATTATTATAAAGGATTAATTTTTTTTAATACTGCTTGAGTGGTGCAAGGCCTGTTACAAAATCACCAACTATCCAAAAAAAAAGCGCCCAGAAGGCGCTTTTTTAGATAAAACTTAAATACGAACTAAACTGCTTCGATAGAAACCGTTTGACGCATGAATTTACCTTTTTTAGCAAAAACCACTCTGCCGTCTGCTACTGCAAACAACGTGTCGTCCTTACCTTTGCGTACGTTAACACCAGGATGCACTTTGGTGCCTCTTTGACGTACTAAAATGTTACCTGCTAATACTACTTCGCCGCCAAATCTTTTAACGCCCAATCTTTTGGAAACGGAATCTCTACCGTTATTAGTACTACCGCCTGCTTTTTTATGTGCCATGGGTTATTCTCCTATGCCTTAATCTTGATGATTTCAATTTCAGTGTAAAGCTGTCTGTGGCCTTGTTGCTTCATTGAATGCTTACGACGACGGAACTTTAAAATATGAACCTTTTTGCCTTTACCTTGTGAAATCACTTTTGCCTCAACAGTTGCTTTAGCAACGGTTGGTGCGCCAATTTGAACGTTGTCACCATCAGCAACCATCAGCACTTCTTTAAAAGTGATTTTTTTGCCGGGTTCTACTTCTAATTTTTCAACCTTTAAAGTTGTGCCTTCGGCTACTCTAAACTGTTGACCACCTGTTTTAATTACTGCGTACATAATAAATCCTAAATAGGTTTACCAAAAAGAAGGGAATTATACGCGAACGACTGTGTTTATGAAAGGGGGTTTAAGTATAATTTGTATTTTTATTTGAACGGACCTACACCATGATTATTTTCGAAACCAATATGGGCAATATTCACATTGATGTTGATGCAGACAAAGCGCCTATTAGCGCCAAAAATTTTATTGATTATGTCAACGATGGTTTTTATGACAACACTATCTTTCACCGTGTGATTAAAAACTTTATGGTCCAAGGCGGTGGGTTTATAGAAGACATGAGCCAGAAAAGCACCAAAGCTGAAATTGAAAACGAAGCCACTAACGGTTTGAAAAATGCTAAATATACCTTGGCTATGGCCAGAACTAATGCACCACACTCGGCCAGCTCACAATTTTTTATCAACACGTCTGACAACTCTTTCTTAGACTATCCAGCTCAAGACGGCTGGGGTTATTGCGTGTTTGGTGAAGTGGTTGAAGGCTTTGATGTGGTCGATAAAATTGGTTTAGTAGCAACAGGAACTCACGGAGGTCACGCAGACGTGCCGAATGATGCTATCACTGTTACTAAGGCATACGTTCAGTAATCATGTCCAGTTCGCTAATAATTGCGGACCTCCATCTCATCTCTGGTGAGGCGGATAAAACCAATCTATTTATCAAATTTTGTCAACAACAAGCTTCTCAAGTTGATCAACTCTTTATCTTGGGTGATTTGTTTAATACTTGGCTGGGTGATGATTTATCGCTTAATGATTATTCCAAAATTATTGCCGAGCTAAAAACACTCAGTGCCACGACTAAAAGCTTGGTAATGACTGGCAATCGTGATTTTTTACTGGGCGATGAATTCGCCAAGCAAACGGGGGCAACTCTTATTGATTCGCCTTATTTGTTTGAATCCGATGCCGGACAATATGTACTCACGCATGGGGATGAATTGTGCACGGATGACAAAGGTTATCAGCAGCTAAAAAGCGTCTTGCAGCATCCAATCACCCGATTTATTTTCTTGCGCTTGCCTAAAAAAACACGTTTAAATCTGGCTGGAAAATTACGCAAAAAGAGTGTTGAGGCGCAACAAACTAAGTCTCGTGAAATTATGGATACCAATCCAGACGCGGTAATGGCGTTGATGGAAAAATACCCAGACACAAACTTAATTCATGGACATACGCATCGTCTCAATACACACATTGAGAGAAAATTTACCCGTTATGTTTTGGGCGATTGGACAAACAATGCAGGCAATGCCATTAAGCTTAATGGCGAATTAAGCCGGCTTGAAATTCACTAAACGCTCAATCAAATCAACACTGCCCACTTTAAGTAATACTTTCTCATCTCGTTCAGGCAGGGTTTTAAATTTGATTTGTGTCATCATGCCGATTTCAGGAATCATAAATAAGGCTTTGTCGCCACGCGTATCTACCACCACGCCTTCGCCCTGCCAATTAGGATTTTGAATTAAATACAGGCATTTGTAGTGATCATTACTGGCACGTGTGGTTTTACCAATACTTGGCATGGCAGCATTGGTGATGCCGATAATTTCTTTTATGCGTTCCTTTTCAAGGGTTGGTTTGCCCAAAATAAAGCTAGACAGTTGTTGGTGTGCCAGTAAGTCAAAATATCGTCTCAGCGGACTGGTGACTCGTAGATAAGCATTAAGCCCCAAACCATAATGCAGCAGTGGCTTGGTAGAAGTGGCTGAGCGTTTAAAACATTTGGTGGCAGCAAACGATTCAGACATGGATAGGTTGTCTTTATTATCGAGTGTTTCTTGCGAAAAATCGCCTTCATCTTGAATGGCGTACGGCATGACAATATCATTGTCTTGTGCAAACTGTGCAATCACCCTGCCTGCCATAACCATCATCTCGGCCACTAATTCCCGCGAAGGACTGCTGGCCTGGTCTGAGATTTTTATTTGACCTTCTTTAAACCTGACATCTACTCTGGGTAGATTTAGGCCAATAGAGCCGTTGCTGGCTCGATACTGTTTGTGTGACTCTACCACGGTTTGTAATTTTGAAAAATCTTCATTCGAATCTAAGATTTTATCGGCATCGTCATAACTAATATTGGTGACTTTAATGGTGCTGTGAACCACTTCAATGGTTTGAATTTGATTGTCTATCATTACAAATCCAAATGATAAAGCGGGTGAAGTTTCACCACACCCTAGCGCACAAATTGAAGTGACTGAAGTTGGCAACATGTGCAAGATTTGGTCGGGCAAATATAGGTTGGAAGCCCTTTCTTGTGCGTACAAATCTAGCTCAGAGCCTGGCGCAACAATAGAAGATACGTCAGCAATATGGATCCAGATTTTATCAGCGTCAATGCTAATGGCATCATCTGCATCATTTGAATCGGCATTGTCAATCGCATAGCTGCGTAAATGCGTTAAATCTACACGCTCAACTTCAACCATCTGTGTGTCAATATCTACATCATTAGGAATACCGTGGCGTGAAGGATACGGATTAAAAGTTTGCTCAAAATATTTGAGTCTTAATAAAAGCTTATAAGCCGCTTCAGGTGTATTTTCTACGCCGATATGCGTCAGTATTTTGGCATGTTTAGATTGGTTAAGCGCAACTTTTTCAATGTCTTGAATGTAGCTTAAATCCTGTTCATCAAAAATATTGTTGGCGATGTTATCAACACAATGAGCCAGTGTTTGTGCTTCTAATGCTTCAGCATCACGTTTGGCTTGAATGCTGGCAACTTGCTCAGCAGGGCGTACATAAATTCTATCTTTTTTCCAATAAAAATACAGCCCGTCTTCAACCAATACACAAGTACACCAAGCACTTTGTGCGGTATATTCATCAAATAACCACTCGGTAATTTCTTCTAGCGTTAGGGTTTCTTCTTGAAAATCATCCAGTATGGCGATGTCTGCTTGTGCGCAGTCATCGTCATTAACTTGTGCAAATTCAGGGTGAATAAAACGAAAGTCTTTTTCTCGTACTTTACGGGATGAACCATCAGCAAATTCCAATTCGAACTTGTGCGTATTTTGCCCAGCGATACGGGCGGCTTTACCTTTGTAGGCAACTAGTGAATTAACCAAAATAATCCTGCCCTAATCTAGGGTGTCGGCGTAATCTTCGGCGGATATTAGGCCATCGATAGCCTGCGCTTTAAACTTGACCAACCAGCCATCATCATAACAACTTGAGTTGACCAATTCTGGTTTATCATCAAGCGCCTCGTTAGCTTCAATAACTTCAAGGTCAGTAGGTGCGTAAACACCACTTGCGGCTTTGACCGACTCCACCACACAAAACTCATCTTCTTGAGAGGCCTCATCGCCTTCGCTCGGTAATTCAACGAACACCATATCGCCTAATAGTGCTTGCGCATGATCAGAAATTCCCATGGTATAAGTACCGTCGCCGTTGTCTAAAATCCATTCATGGGTCTGCGTATATTGTCTATCGTCTCTTACTTCGCTCATACTGTTCTCCTTGCTTCGTCTATTATCATTCTGACTACGTTGTACTTATAAAACATTCAGTCATTTAGATTTACTAAACTCCTTGCATATTTTCTAAATACGCCTTGCAGAATAATAAAATACTTGCAAGACTGTTTCACCTATTATTTAAACCAATACTTTGCCATTTCTGACAAATGGCGGTTTGACTATTTTAGCCGAAACTTGTTTATTTCGCATCTCGATTTCACACATTCCTTCTGAGCCTTTTGGCACGCTTGCTAATGCAATTGCCTTGCCCATGCTTGGAGAAAAGGTACCTGAAGTTACCTCGCCCACGCCTAAATTAGTCGTTACTTTTTGATGATCACGAATCACACCTTTGCTTTCTAAAACTAAGCCAACAATGGTTTTTTCAACGCCTTGTGTTTTTAAGGCCTCTAAAGCATCGCGACCAATAAAACGCCTACCCTCATTAGATAAATCTACCGTCCAAGTCAGCGCCGCTTCAAGCGGAGAGACTTCATCATTCATCTCTGAGCCATATAAGCTCATGCCTGCCTCTAAGCGCAACGTATCACGCGCACCCAAGCCGCAAGGCTTAACACCCACTTCTAATAACATTTTCCAGGTGAATTCAGCTGATTTTTCTGGCAACATAATCTCGAACCCGTCTTCACCTGTATAGCCCGTACGCGCAATAAAAAGCCCGCCAAGACTGGCTGCGTTAAAAGGCTTTAACTCGCCCGCCACGTCTTCAATACCGGGAATCGCTGCAAATACTTTTTCACGGGCGTTTGGTCCTTGTACCGCAATCATGGCTAAGTCTAGTTTCGGTTCGACAGAAACGTCAAAATCCTCAGCTTGAGCGTTAATCCAAGCAATGTCCTTCTCTGTGGTACCGGCGTTAATCACCATGCGATAATTTTCATCATCTTGATAATAAACAATGAGATCATCGACCACACCACCAGCCTCATTCAACATACAACTATAGAGCGCCTTACCTTGGGTTTTTAATTTATCAACATCATTCGCAATTAAAGTTTGTAAGAATTTCTTTGCGTCTACACCTTTAAAATCAACGGCAGTCATGTGCGAGACATCAAACATACCAACATCGTTGCGCACTTGATGATGTTCCTCGATTTGTGAACCGTAATTCAGTGGCATTTCCCAACCACCAAAATCAACCATTTTTCCACCAGAATCAATGTGTGCTTGGTATAAAGGCGTGTGTTTCATACTGCTTTATCCTCTTTGATATATTTAGAGATAAAAATAACCGTAATAATAATAAGCACAAAGGTTAGCCCCATGGTGCCAAATAATTTGAAATTAACCCAAGCTTCTTCACTTTGTTGAGCCACTATGCAGAGCTGTTCTACGGTGGTTGATGTGCAGTCTAGCTCAGTTAACTCGACTTTATGGTCTAGTGTCGATGAGCCAAAAAGTGCATCCCTTGTGCTTAGTGCGATATCGACATAATAAGCATTCACTAGGGCAATACCACTAAACCCAATCCCCCAAAACCAAGTGAGCTGATTCCACACATGTGCAGGCAACTCTAGTTCTTTACCCATCATACGTTGCAAGAGTGTTTTTTCGCCAATCCACATACTTAGTGTCAGCGCCAATGCAAATACCACATACAGTACGCTAACCTTCCACATAATAAAAGCCGGATCTTTAATGGCTAAGGTAATACCACCAAACACCACCAGCAAGCCAAAAGTAATAATATGTATTTTTTCAAACTTACCCGTTTGCCAGCGGCTAATCACCATCTGTAAGGCAGTGGCACCAATCATGGCATAGATTGCCGCATATAGGCCCATGGTTT
Source organism: Gammaproteobacteria bacterium (assembly GCA_015658965.1). Lineage (GTDB taxonomy): Bacteria > Pseudomonadota > Gammaproteobacteria > PS1 > Pseudothioglobaceae > Thioglobus_C. The sequence goes on along the minus strand of DQNX01000001.1, from coordinate 425 downwards.
TATACACAATAAAAAACAGTACAATCGGGAAAAAATCTAGTAGGAATTTCATAAGCAGTTTTTTGAACAGTAAACTTTACCATTTTGGATGATGGCTTCATTTTCAGGGATATGGGTTTTGCACACAGCGCATGACAGCATCTTGCTTGTCGATGGCTGCTGCTCGATTTGGTCTTTAGGTTTTCTTAACTTCCTAAATAAACTAAAGCCCAGCCAGATGACCAACACAATAATAATTAATTTAACAATTCCCATACATTCAGTTAAATACAAAAATTCAAATTTTACCGGTGCTTAGTATATAATTGCTTCTTTTTAATGTGTCTATAGTAATTACACAATTCATGCCCGGGTGGTGAAATTGGTAGACACACAGGACTTAAAATCCTGCGCCTTTACCGGCGTGCCGGTTCGATTCCGGCCCC
>DQNX01000042.1 GCA_015658965.1 Gammaproteobacteria bacterium | reverse complement strand
TGTTTTTGTGGAGTTTAAACATGAGAAAGAGGCTTTGGTAGCACTCGACAATCTACCAAAGCAATGGTCAGGCTTTATAGCGCAAGCGCTTAATACCTCGCCAATTTTAACCTAATGGTTAAAATAACTTTAATGGGCTGTCGCCAAGCGGTAAGGCAACGGGTTTTGATCCCGTCATGCGCAGGTTCAAATCCTGCCAGCCCAGCCATACTTTTTCCTTAAATATCAAAGACTTATATCATATTTAGGGATTTGTACGTCTAAACCTTACCCCTTGACATTCCTAGGTTTGCGGTTTTCTTAGAACACTTTTAGCACGATTTTTAGTACAATTTTATTTGGCATTATAAAGCTTTAAAACGAGGAATGATTGCGAAAAAGTAGTCTGCTCCATTAATTCACTTTAGGCTACAATGAAACTTAACTTTAAAAAATTAAGTGCCTTTAAAAGGGTGACGTCCTCATTAATTTACCCTACAAATAAGAGAAAGAATATGAAAACACTGGGCAACATCTTATGGCATATTCCCTTCTTAGGTTTTGTTAGCGCGATATGTGTATACATACTGGGTTTTGTTTTAACCATAACAGTAATAGCAGCACCTATTGGCGTAGGGCTTATGGAGTTTGGAAAATTTCTGTTTTGGCCATTCGGCAACACAATGATTAGCAAAAAGGAGCTCAATGTAGAACAAAATCCCGTATGGAAAACATACTCCACAATTGTCATGGTGCTGTACTTTCCTTTTGGGTTAATTCTTGCTATTTTTGGCGCATTTCAAGTAGTTGGCTTATTTATAAGTATTATTGGAATACCGGCTGCATTGGTTGTGGCAAAATCGTTGGGAACATACTTGAACCCAGTAAATAAAAAATGTGTGCATTCCGCAGTTTCTGATGAACTGGAAAGAAGAAAAGCCCAAAAAGAAATTGATAATGCAAATTTAAAATGATATTTTAAATTAATAAGGACAATAATAATTGGAACCATTAATGGGGCGCCATTTTAATATAAAAACCAGTAAAATCAATGATTTATATCGATAAAGTACTCATTCTTAAAATTTCCGAAATTTTTGATTATCGGCCTCTGGCTTGATTATTCCAAGGGGTTATTGGCTTAAAAAGGTGATTTTTTAGGATTTTTTCTATCAATAAGCTCTATTTTTGGCTTTTTAAGCAGGTATTTTTGTTGATTTTTTATCCATTTGCATTATTTGTTAAATTTTTATTGGTTGCAGGCTTTGCCTATAGCACAGATTTAGAAATTTTAACAATGAGTAGAATATGAATAAAATCTATTTTTCTATCGTAGTATAATTCAAGCTTTAAAAGCCATTCAATATCTATGTCACTCGACAAAATTAAAATCTTTAGCGGTAACGCTAACCCTGAACTTTCTGGCGAAATTATTTCTCAACTCAATCTTTCACAAGGCAAAGCCTTGGTGAGCCAATTTAGTGATGGTGAATCACAAGTTGAAATTCTAGAAAATGTCCGTGGCTGTGATGTGTTTATCATTCAGCCAACTTGTGGGCCTTCTCCCGCTGAAACACTAATGGAATTACTGGTGATGGTTGATGCGCTGAAACGCTCGTCAGCCTTTCGTATTACGGCGGTTGTGCCTTATTTTGGTTATTCACGACAAGATCGTCGCTCGCGTTTAACCCGTGTACCCATTACTGCAAAACTGGCTGCCAAAATGGTTGAGGCTTCGGGGGTTGATCGAATCCTTACGATTGATTTACACGCCGATCAAATTCAAGGATTTTTCAATATTCCAATTGACAACATTTATGCACAACCAGTTTTGATTGATGATATTTTATCCAAAGGCTATGGCGACATTGTGGTTGTGTCTCCTGATGTGGGTGGTGTGGTGCGTGCGCGGGCTGCTGCAAAACGCATTAATGATGCTGATTTAGCCATTATTGATAAACGCCGACCTGCGCCAAATATGGTGAAAGTCATGAACGTGATTGGTGATGTTGAGGGTCGGACTTGTGTCATTATTGATGATATGGTGGATACCGCAGGCACGCTGTGTCAGGCGGCTGGAATCTTAAAAGAAAAAGGCGCGAAAAAAGTCGTTGCTTATGCAACCCACGCGGTTTTATCGGGCAATGCCATTGACAATATCAACAACTCTGAACTCGATGAATTGGTTACCACCAACACCATTCCCTTAACCAAAGACGCGACTAATTGCAAAAAAATTAGACAATTATCGATGGCGCCAACATTGGCAGAAGTGATTAAGCGTATTAGTGAGGAAGAATCCATCAGCACCATCTTTACAGATACTCAATAGCCTAAGCGAAAAGGTCTCAAGGCTATGATTTTTAATCGATAATTTTGGGTATAATCCACCCTTTGGTTTGTTAAAACACTTTAATTTATGAAATCTACCACTAAGGCTCACAAGCAAGCACTGCAAAAACTCATCATGATCGGCAAGAACAAGGGTTACTTAACCTATTCCGAACTTAACGATCTATTGCCAAAAGATTTACTAACGCAAGAACAAATTGAGCCAATTGTTACTATTTTAGAAGAATTGGACATTGTGGTTTCAGAAACCATTCCTGATGCCGACACTTTGGTGGTTGAATCCGGTGCAAAATCCCAGTCTACTTCTGCAGAAGCTGCTACTGCAGCATTAGCCGCACTCGATTCAGAGTTTGGTAGAACCACCGACCCAGTCAGAATGTACATGCGTGAAATGGGTGTGGTTGATCTACTAGAGCAAAAAGATGAAGTTCGTATTGCTAAAGAAATTGAATCCGGCGTATTCGACATCATGAAAAGCATTACCCTTTATCCTGCCATTACGGGTTTCTTCTTCAAAGCACACACTCGACTTGAAGAAGGAAAATGTAAGATGACTGATGTCATTATTGGCTATCAAGGGGATGCTGAGGATTTTGCCAAGAAAAAAGCAGCGTTTGATGCCGGTGAATTCGATGATGATGAAGAATATGAAGACATGGAAGAGATGGAATACACTGGCCCAGATGAGGCGCAAGTGCATGGGCGCTTTGAAACCATTTTAAAATGTTCTGAAAACTACCAAACAATTAACGAAAAGCATGGCTTCCGCCACAAGAAAACTGTGGCCGCACGCTTGCAACTCTCGCAGGGCTTGTCTGACTTACGTCTAGCGCCAAAACTGGTAAGCACCATGATGGAAGTTATTTGTGACCGCGTTGCAATGATGAAAAAACAAGAAAAATCCATTCAAAGTGCTTGTTTGTATGCTGGTATGGAAAGAGAAGAATTCTCTAAATTATTTACAGACAATGAGACTAATTTTGATTGGTTAAAAGGTGCTAAATTAGATAAAAAAGTGGCTGCAGCATTGGCCATTAGTAAAAATGAAATCTACTACGCGCAAAAAAATCTTCTTGAGTATGAAGAAGAAATGCAATTAACCGTGCCAGAACTTAAAGCGCTCAACAAGCTTTATCGTCGTGGCGACCGCCGCGCTAAAATCGCCAAATCAAAAATGATTGAAGCAAACTTACGTTTGGTGATTTCCATTGCAAAGAAATATGCCAACCGAGGTTTGCAGTTCTTAGACTTGATTCAGGAAGGCAATGTTGGTTTGATGAAAGCGGTTGATAAATTTGAGTATCGTCGTGGTTACAAATTTTCAACTTACGCTACTTGGTGGATTCGCCAAGCGATTACGCGCTCTATTGCTGACCAAGCACGTACCATCCGTATTCCAGTACACATGATTGAAACCATTAATAAGCTCAATCGTGTTCGTCGTCAACTGTTGCAAAAATTTGGCCGTGAAGCCACCCCTGAAGAATTGGCTGTAGAGATGGAATTACCAGAATATAAAATTATCAAAATTTTAAAAATCGCCAAAGAGCCATTGTCAATGGAAACCCCTGTGGGCGATGATGAAGACTCTAACATTGGTGATTTTATTGAAGACACCAACCTTTCTTCACCGGTAGAAATTACCACCAGAGAAAGCCTTAAAGAAACAACCAGTGAGCTTTTAGCTAACCTGTCACCACGTGAAGCAAAAGTGTTAAAAATGCGTTTTGGTATTGACATGAACACCGATCACACACTTGAGGAGGTGGGTCGTCAATTTGATGTAACGCGTGAGCGCATTCGTCAAATCGAATCCAAAGCCTTGCGCAAACTGAGACACCCTTCTCGTGCGCATAAATTACAAAGTTTCTTAGAGTAAAACCTTTTTCGGGCCTATAGCTCAGTTGGTTAGAGCAATCGACTCATAATCGATTGGTCCTTGGTTCAAGTCCAAGTAGGCCCACCATATTAAAATTACAAGCCTTTTCTCTTTCTAGGTTGTTGTGCTTGTCTTTCGTTCAGTCATATAGTTGCACCTATACGCCTTCTCTCATTCCTACGCCCGCCTACTATAAAGAGAAAATGCTTGTAATTTACATGTCTGCTTTATACTGACGATGTGCATTCAATTGAGTGTTTAACAATTCGCCTTGTAGAAAGAAAACGCCAGTACCTCTTTCCTTTCTGAAAAAAAATGCTTGTGACCTACCATCCCACACCAACTATAAATAAAAAAGGTATGATAGCTCTATGTTTGATTCCTTAATATCGCCTTTGATAACACTGACAACACAAGTCGGTGAGGTGATTATGTCCTTTTATAAAAGCGACGTGAGTGTTGTGGTAAAGCCCGATCAAACGCCGCTTACCGTTGTTGACCAAACTGCTCATCAATTAATTGTCGAAGGCTTAAATAATTTAACCCCAAATACGCCTATTCTTTCAGAAGAGTCTAATGAAATTTCATTTAATGAGCGTTCAACATGGTCAGAATATTGGTTAATTGACCCACTGGATGGGACCAAAGATTTTCTAGAGCATACGGGTGAGTTTTGCATTTGTATTGCTTATATCAAAAATAATAAGCCCTTATTTGGTCTGGTTTATGCACCGCTCGAGCGAATTCATTATTACACCCTTGACGGGCAATCTTTTAAACAGCAAGCTGGCGCTAAAACTCTTTTAAAAACCAGTCCAGCATCAAACCCACTAAAAGTGGTGATTGGCCACCATTCATTTCACAACGAACAACTCACCAACCACCTTAAACATCAGTCTAGTTATAGCATTAGCCGGCTCGGTAGTGCGCTCAAATTTTGCCAAGTGGCTGAAGGTCGCTACGACTATTACCCAAGATTTGGCCCTTGCTCCGAATGGGATACTGCGGCAGGCGTTTGTATCTTGCAGAACGCAGGTGGTTCTGTGGCTGATGAACAAGGGCAAGCGCTCAAATACAACACTAAAGACGACTTATTGTCGCCCATATTTTTCGCTTCAGGAAAATCGTAGCGATAAATCTATCGCCTGAATATTTTTGCTAATACTGCCAATCGAAATATAATCAACACCGGTATCAGCGACTTTAACAATGTTGTGCTCATCAATGTTGCCAGAAGCCTCTAAGGGTAATTTTCCTTTTGCCAAAATAACCGCTTTGGTTAAATCATCGGTAGAGAAGTTATCACACAGTACTCGAGTAATGCCATCGAATACCAGGGCTTGCTGTAACTGATCCAGAGTTTCAACTTCAACAATGAGGGGCAAATCAGGGTGTTTTTCAAGGGCAGATTGAACAGCATGCTGAATAGACCCGGCAGCCATAATATGGTTTTCTTTTAGCATCACACAGTCATACAATCCCATTCGATGATTGACACCGCCACCACACTTAACCGCCTGTTTTTGCGCTAAACGCAATCCAGGAATGGTTTTCCTGGTGTCTAACAATTGTGTGTGGGTGTGTGCAATCTTTGACACTAAAGCATGCGTTTGTGTCGCCGTTGCGCTGAGTGTTTGCAGAAAATTCAATGCCACTCGTTCTGCAGATACAATCGAGGCGGCCGTACCGGTTAAAGTGCAAAGCACTTGGTTTTCAACCACGCTTTCACCGTCACTCACTTGCCAGTTGGTTTTCACCGACTGATCAACCAGCAAAAATGCGTGTTGTGCATATTCAATGCCACAAATAACTGCCGATTCTCGGGCAATAATGCGGGCCTTAACTTGCTCATCTGGCAACAAACTAGCGGATATATCACCTGATCCTATGTCTTCGTTTAATGCCTGCTGTACAACTTTTAGCTCGTCTTCATTCATTAACCAAATCCAAAATAGCCGTTACTGCACGATCATCGACATCGTGTTTAAGCAGTGCGTGAATGGCGTTAAATTCTTTAATCAAAGCTTGATTATCAGCCTTCAAGATTTGCATTGCGTGCTCGGCAATGTTGGCGCCATTCACTTCATTTTGAATAAGCTCTGGCACCAAGGCCTGATTGGCAATGACATTGGGTAGGGCGGTGTACGGACTCTTTAACAAACGAGAAACAATAAAATAGCTTAAGGCAGATAGTTTGTAAACCACCACCATTGGCACACCGATTAACGCTACTTCCAGGGTAGCCGTACCTGAAGCCACCAGAACCAAATCTGCTTGCTCTATACGTTGATGCGCATCACCTATAGAGATTGTTACCGCCAAGCCTTGCACTTGTTGCGCTACCCAAGTGCGTAGGTGCTCGTTTGCCAAGGGTAAGTTAAAGCTTAATTCGTTGTCTTGTTCTAACATTAAGCGTGCGGCTGACAACATTTCTGGCAACAGTCGCCTTATCTCGCTCTCACGTGAGCCCGGCATCAAAACAATATTTTTATTGCTACTGTGGTTTTTTCTCGGACTCAAACTGTGTGCTAATGGATGACCAACAAACAAAGCCTTTTGTTGGTTTTTTTGATAAAACGCTACTTCAAATGGAAATACGCATAAGACCAAATCAGTGGATTTTTTAATTTTTTTAATACGACTTTGGCGCCATGCCCAGACAGAAGGCGAAATATAATGCACAGTTTTAACGCCGCGCTGTTTTAATTTTTTTTCAATAACAAAATTAAAATCAGGCGCATCTACGCCAATAAAAACAGCCGGCTTATGGGTTGAAAAATAGTCAATAATGGTTTTTCTTAAACGCAATAGGGCTGGAAGTTTTTTTAATACTTCGCTAAAACCCATAACATTAACCTGCTTCTGATCCCACAATTGGGTGCAACCGGCAGCCTGCATTTTCTCACCTGCCAGACCTTCTATCTGTAGGCTGGCATGTTGTGCTTTTAGCGCTTGAATTAATTTAGAACCGAGTAAATCGCCCGAAGTTTCAGCTGCACTTATGGCGATTTTCATTATTTTCTCGGCAAGATAATTTGTGGCTCTTCATCAAACGCACGGTAAATCACCATGATGTTGCCAATCACTTGAATAAGGTGTGATTTTGACACTTCGACAATTTGCTTGATCATTTGTTGTTTTTCATCCTTTCCATCAGTTCGGATCTTGATTTTCAACAATTCGTGCTTACTCATGGATGATTCCAACTCCGCCAAAACTGATTCGCTCAAGCCTTGCTGGCCAATCATCACCACTGGCTTTAAAGCGTGCCCCATTGATCTTAAAAATTTCTTCTGATTGTTTGTTAACTTAACCATTAATAATACTCTCATTATAAAATAAGTCTTGAATCGTTTCACGCTCACGTACTAGATGGTGTTGGTCGCCATCTACCATCACCTCGGCCACTCGTGGGCGAGAATTGTAATTTGAGCTCATGGTAAATCCATAAGCGCCTGCCGACATTAAAGCCAAATAATCGCCTTGTGATAAAGACAAGTCTCTGTCTTTGGCCAAAAAATCACCGGTTTCACAAATCGGCCCAACCAAATCCCAGCTTGCTTGAATGCCATTAGAATTTTCATTCACAGGTAAAACCTGATGATAGGCATTGTAAAAACTGGGACGTAAAAGGTCGTTCATTGCACCATCAATGATGGCAAATGAGTGTTCTGAGTTTTGCTTTAAGAATTCAACTTTAGTAATAAATATGCCCGCATTTCCCACAACAGCTCTACCAGGCTCTAAAATTATCTCAATATTTCCCACTTTGGCGATCATTGCTTCAACATAAGCCTTGATGTCAATAGTGCGCTCATCGTCATACACAATGCCCACACCACCACCCAAATCTAAGTGGGTAATTTCAATACCGTTTTTATTTAACTGCTCAACCAATGTCAATACTTTGTCAAGCGCATCCAAAAATGGCGATACTTCGGTAATTTGTGAACCAATATGGCAATCTAAACCTTGCACGTTTAAATACTCTGAATCTTGTGCGCGTTGGTACAGGTCCATGGCATCATCAATATCCACACCAAATTTATTTTCTTTAAGACCGGTCGAAATATAAGGATGTGTTTTTGCATCAACGTTTGGATTAACGCGAATAGAAATAGGCGCTTGCGTGTTTAGTGATTTTGCAATCGCTTCGATTCTGTCGAGTTCAGAGGCTGATTCCACATTAAAACAACGCACACCGACTTCTAAAGCACGCTTAATTTCTTGTTTAGTTTTGGCCACCCCCGAAAATACACATCGATTGGCCTGGCCACCGGCTGCCAATACGCGCTCTAATTCGCCTTGTGAAACAATATCAAAACCTGAGCCAATTTTTGCCAGCGTGTTAAGCACTGCCAAATTAGAATTGGCCTTAACCGCATAACAAACCAAATGCGGATGCTGGCCAAATGCTTGATCAAATTCAAGCCAATTGCGTTCAATATCATGGCGAGAATACACATAAAGTGGCGAGCCATAAACCGCCATCAAATCCGTTATAGCAACAGATTCAGCGTGTAATGTTTGATTTTGGTAAGAAAAACTCAACGAAAGTTAGGCTTGATTAATGACAGTATTAATCGATGCCACTGCCTCAGACTTTAGCGGCTCTAATTCACCCATTCTTCCACAAGAAGACAGGCCAATAATAACCAAAATCAGTGCTGCTAATTTAATTGTTGTATTCATGTTGTCGCCACAATTGTATTAAAAATTTACTCTTATTTTACAGTAAATCCTTTAATAGTTTGATAAACGCAGATCGCTCTATATTAAAGGCACCCAAGCTTTTTAAATGCGGATTTTCAACTTGGCAATCAATGAGCTGATAATCGGTATTTCTGAGTAAATGCACAAGAGCTACTTTTGAGGCATTACTTTCGCAAGAAAACATGGATTCACCAAAAAACACCTTGCCCATCGCTACGCCATATAAACCACCCACTAACTGCGTATCTTTATAGACTTCAATTGAGTGCGCATGGCCTTGGTGGTGTAGCTGTGTATAGGCATTAACCATGTCATTGTCAATCCAAGTGCTATTTTGCTCTTTGCGTTTAACCGTTTTGCATTGGTGAATCACTTGCTCAAAATTATGATTGATGCGTACTTCAAATCGATTGCTGTGCAATATTTTAGTCAAACTTTTTGAGACATGAAGCTTATCTTTGGTGATGACCATTCTAGGATTTGGGCTATACCAAAGCACGGGCTCGCCTTCACTATACCAAGGGAAAATACCTTTTTTATAAGCCTCTAGTAGACGCTCAGTGGATAATTCACCGCCAATTGCAATCAGCCCATTAGGCTCTTCGAGGGCTAAATCAATATCAGCAAAAGGAATGTTTGGCGAATGAAGAATAAATTCTTCAGGAATGTTAATCACGCGTTTTGTTTTCTAATGATTTCTTTAGCCATATAAAGTGCTGCAATGCTTCGAGCTTCGGTTAAATCTTCGTTATAGACCAAATCTTCTAAATCTGAAAGCTTGTATTCAACCACCTCAAGTGGTTCTGGCTCATCCCCTTCAGCACTGGCTTTGTAAAGATCTTGCGCAAGTATGATGTGCGTAACATTAGATTGATAGCCCGGTGCGAGCGTCATGGTTTTGACAAAAGTTAGTTTGTTAGAGCCGTAGCCAATCTCTTCCATTAGTTCTCTATTGGCCGCTTCAAGTGGCACCTCTCCAGCATCGATCTTACCTTTGGTTAGTGCTAATTCATACCGATCGGTGCCGCCGGAGTATTCATAAATCATTAACACCGTATTGTCATCTAGCATCGGAATGACCAGAACCGCACCATTGCCTGGCGGCTTAAGACGTTCATATTGGCGCCTTACCCCATTGGTAAATTCTAAATCTAAACGTTCAATGTTAAAAACACGTGTTGTGGCTAGTGTTTCAATGTTTACTATCTTAGGTTTTTTACGCATGAGTGCATTGCATTCAAAGATTATAAAGGTACAATAATACCTTCTTATCAAGAAGCAGGCTCATGAAAAGATTAGCATTATTATTAACATTGTCAATTTCGACACTAAGTCACGCTTGGACAATTGAGGGTGTGGGCGACTATAAATTTGACAAATTATCCGATAGTGCCTACGTGATGCACGGCCCATTGGGTGAGCCAAACAAACAAAACCAAGGTTTTATGAATAACCCTGGCATTATCATTGGTGCCCATGGTGTAATCGTTATTGATCCAGGTGGTACTTACCAAGTGGGCCAGCAAGTGATTAATGAAATAAAAAAAATCACCGATAAGCCAATTGTTGCCGCTTTTAATACCCATGTTCATGGCGATCACTGGTTAGGCAATCAAGCAGTTTTAGAGCAATACCCCAATGTTAAAATTTATGCACACTCACAAATGATTGCAGAGGCAAAAGATGGTGAGGGGGAATTTTGGACTGGTCTGATTGAGCGTTTAACAGAAGGTGCGTCAAAGGGCACAATAGCCACTTATCCTACCGATGCAACTTCACATCTTCAAATTATCAACGTAGGTTCTGAACAATTTAAGATTCACAATCCAACTACTAAAGCTCACACAACTACCGATATTATGATTGAACATGTTGGTAGTAAAACTCTATTTTTAGGTGACAACGATATGGTTCATCGTTTGGGCGGATTTGGTGGGACATCTGACATGCATAGTAATATCAAAGTATTAAATTATGCAACTAATCTTAATCTTAATCACTATGTACCAGGTCACGGCCCTTCAGGAGATGCAGAACATGCCGTTAAGCCATACTTAGGTTATTTACTAATTCTTCAAGATGAAGCAAGAAAAGGTTATGAGGAAGATTTGGCTGATTATGAAATCAAGCCTTTTGCTGATAAGCGCCTAGCTGAATACCGAGACTGGCATGGCTATGATGCACAATTGGGCAGGCACATTAACAAAATGCTGCTGGAAATTGAATCGCTAGATTTATAACCAT
>DQNX01000021.1 GCA_015658965.1 Gammaproteobacteria bacterium | reverse complement strand
CAACAATGTGGCTAAAAAATCTTTAAAATAATAGCCAATATTTCAAATCTTAAATTTTAAAATTAAACAGTATGTGGAAATGGATCCAGGCATTTGCCTCACCACAAAATTTTTACCGAATTAGCGAAAAACTTATTCCTTGGTTTTTGTACCCGTTTATTGCCTTAACTTTGGTGGGTTTGTATTGGGGTTTGATTGTCTCTCCACCTGACTATCAGCAGGGCGACAGCGTGCGTATTATGTATGTGCATGTGCCCGCTGCCTGGATGAGTTTATTTATTTATGTGGTCATGGCAATTAGTGGCGCGATTGGCCTGATTTGGCAAATCAAACTCGCCAATGTGGTGGCATCAGTTTCAGCGCCAATTGGGGTAGCCTTCACTTTTTTAGCGTTAGTTACAGGCGCAGTATGGGGTAAACCAATGTGGGGCACTTGGTGGGTTTGGGATGCGCGTTTAACTTCCGAGCTTATCTTGCTGTTTTTATATTTGGCTTATATGTCACTCAACAATGCATTTGACAACCCTAAAACAGCTTCCAAGGCTTCTGCAGTTTTAGCGATTGTGGGCTTGGTTAATATTCCGATTATTTATTATTCAGTTGAATGGTGGAACAGTTTGCATCAAGGTTCAAGCGTGAGTGTGACCAAAGTTTCCATGCAAATAGACATGTTCATTGCGCTCATGTTAATGAGTTTTGCCTTTAAGTTTTTGTACGGTGCTTTGGTGTTAATGCGTGCAAGAGACGAGATACTTGTTAGAGAGCAAAATTCTCGTTGGGTTAAGGCGATTGTGATGGCGGAGGATAAATAATGGAACTGCTCTCTTTATTGTCGTTTGATAAGTACGCCTACTACATTTGGTTTTGTTATTTTTTAACCTTTGTTATTATTGCTATTCTGTTTGTCAGAACTCAAACCACGCATAAAAACACAATGATACAATTACGTATTAAATACTCAAGAGGTAAATAGATGACTAAAAGACAAAATAGAATGGTGTTTGTGGCTTTGCTGATAGCAGGCGCTGTACTAGCCATTACTTTATTATTTCAGGCGTTAGGCAGTAATACCAACTATTTTTATTCACCGACAGAAGTGGCAGAGGGTAAGGCACCACTGGGCAAAAGTTTTCGCCTGGGCGGTTTGGTGGCTAAAGACAGTGTGAGACGCAAAGACATGAAGGTAAACTTCGATGTGACTGACAATAAAAATAAATTTAACATTGAATATACCGGCATCTTGCCAGATTTATTTAGAGAAGGTCAGGGTATTATTACCACCGGCTCATTGGTTAACGGAACCTTTGTAGCAACAGAAGTGCTTGCTAAGCATGATGAAAACTACATGCCACCTGAAGTGGCTGATGCTTTAGAGAAAGCTAAAAAATCTGGTGGGTAAATTTTTACCATTAGTTTTATTTATTGTACTTGCTTACTTTTTGTTAGATGGCTTGGGGCGCGACACCAAAAAACTGCCTTCGCCTTTAATTGGCAAAAATTTCCCCAGTCTTGAAGTGGTAGATTTTCATACGGGAGAAAAATTCTTTACCCAAGACAGATTAAAAGATAAGTTTTCATTGGTGAATGTTTGGGCATCTTGGTGTGCCACTTGTCATGTAGAGCATAAAATGTTAATCAATATCGCTAAATCTAACTCAGTGCAAATGATGGGCATTAACTATAAAGATAAAAAAAAATTGAGTGGTTGTGTTGAGGTAGATCGGGACCACACCAATTTTGGTGATTGTTTTTTAAGTATGCGCGGTAACCCATTTGATTTTGTTGTCTTTGATGATGTAGGAAAATTAGGCCTAGAGTTAGGCGTGTATAGAGTGCCTGAGACTTTTTTAGTTAATGATAAAGGTGTGATTATATTTAAGCACATGGGCGAGATTACACCACGTATTTGGAAAGACGACATTCTTCCTTTAATTAACCAACCAAAAAAAATAAGGTATTAGCAAAAGATAGTAATCCGACATATTTTTACGAAAAGCTATTGACAGCAAGGTTTTTTGATGGATAATTCACGGAAAGCTTATTTACTAAGGCTTCGTTTTTTTAATAGAAAATAATATTTACGATACAGGGGAATAAAATATGAACAAATCAGATTTAGTCGCAGCAATTGCCGAGAATTCAGGCCTAACTAAGGCAGACGCAGCTCGCGCATTAGACGCAACAACAAGTGCAATCACTGGTGCATTAGCAGGTGGTGACAACGTCGCAATTACTGGCTTCGGTAGCTTTTTAGTAAGAGATCGTGCAGCACGCACAGGCCGTAATCCACAAACAGGTGCAGCGATTCAAATCAAGGCTTCAAAAGTGCCAGCATTTAAAGCCGGTAAATTACTCAAAGAATCTGTAAATAAGTAATTTACTTGAGTATAATAAGCCCGGTACTTACTTAAGTACTAGTTTTTTTTTTGGGCGCTTAGCTCAGTTGGGAGAGCATCGCCCTTACAAGGCGAGGGTCACAAGTTCAAGTCTTGTAGCGCCCACCAAAAAAAATTCGGAGTGGTAGCTCAGCTGGTTAGAGTGCCTGCCTGTCACGCAGGACGTCGCGGGTTCGAATCCCGTCCGCTCCGCCATAACCATTTTTGTTGTGGTCTTCAATTTTCATCTAAATAAATTCATCTTACAAAGCCACTTAAATATGTGGAACTTTTCGTTTATAATTCTTATTTTTTATTAATAAAATGGCTTTAGTCGCTTTAGCGTACAGGCTATCAACACTATCACTATGTTAAGCACTATTAAAAACAAAACCAAAGGTCCAATTACCATTATTATTGTTGGATTAATTTCATTAACTTTTATTATTACGGCACTTTATGGTGTTGACTTTAATAGTTCAGGCGCTGTCGTTGCCAGTGTGGACGGGGAAGAGGTCTCTGAGAAAGATTTTCTCTTAGAGTTCAATCCAAAGAAAAGACAGCTTCAGCAAGAGTTAGGTGAAAAATACACCGCTGAATTTGACCGTGTGCTCAAGCAATCAACCATCGAATCAATCATCAACAGACGTCTTTTAAACCAGCTTGCCACAGTGATGGGGCATGCAACAACCGCCCAAGAATTACAAGCGCTGATTCAATCTAATGATGTCTTTAAGGTTGAAGGCCAATTCTCTTTGGAGCGGTACAAAAAATTATTAGCACTTAATGGTTACAGTGATATAAAGTACGAGTCAACCAAATTAGCCGAGTTGACCCAAAGCCAGATTAAATATAATTTATTAGATTCTGCTTTTGTAACGCCTTCTGCATTGAAAAATTTACAAGCACTTAACGACCAACAGCGTGAGTTTAATTACATTCAGTTGAATGCAAATGATTATTCAGACAAAGTAAAGGTAGCATCCAAGAGCGTTAAAGATTTTTATGACAATCAAAAAGAATCTTTTTTTGAGCCGCAAAAGCTAAAGGTTGATTTTGTTGAGTTGTCGTTAGCTCAAATCGCTAAAGCCATTCAAGTTAACGACGATGAATTGTTTAATTTTTATGAAGATGAGAAAAATCGCTTCACCACAGAAGAGGAGCGCCAAGCTCAACACATCTTGGTGACATCCGAGCAACAAGCCAATGCGCTTATTACTCAGTTAAATTCAGGTGCTAACTTTTCGGAACTGGCTGCCGCACATTCTGAAGATACAGGCTCAAAAGATGCTGGTGGTGATCTTGGCTTCTTTACGAAAGGAGTGATGATGCCTGAGTTTGAAGCCAAAGTATTTGGCATGAAAACTGACGAGGTGAGCACACCAGTTAAAACAGAGTTTGGCTATCATGTGATTAAACTAAACGCCATTCAAGTAGGTCAAATCAAGTCATTTGAGTCTGTACGTGATGGTTTGACCAAGCTCTATAAACAAACGAAAGCACAGGCATCGCTGTATGATTTAACCGAAAACCTGACCAATTTGGCTTACGAGGTCAGTTTGGAAGAAATAGTAGATCAAATGAGTCTTACGCTAAATACGTCTGAGTTTTTTACTCAAAACAGCGCCCAGTATGAGCAAAAATTTATTGATGCAGCCTATGGTGGTGTGGTGTTTAACAGAGGTGAAAACTCTGAGCCAATTGAGTTATCTGGTGATCGAGTCGTGGTACTCAGAGTTAAGGATAAATTAGCACAACGACAAAAATCATTTAACGAAGTTAAAGGCAAAATCAACACACACCTAACCACACTGCTGGCAAAAACCTTTATCGATAATATTGCCAGGCAAATTACAGAAACCCTTACCAAGGGTGATACCCAAGCAGTGCAAGCATTGATGGACAAAAACCAACTTAAATGGAAAAAAGTTGGTTGGGTTAAACGTGATTCAGACAAGGCAGATGTAGTGATTATTAATAAAGTATTTGCTTTGCCTAAGCCCGGCAATAGTACAACTTATAGTGCACAGGATTTAAACAAACGTCAATCCATTGTGATGGCGTTGTCAAAAGTTAAGACTTCTGATAATGCACCAAGTAACGCCCTAGCACGTACTTTGTTAAACCTTGAATCTGATGAAGTATTTAAAAGCATCCTAACAACGCTAAGGAAAAATGCAGAGCTAAAGGTTTTTTCTGAAAATTTATAGCTTAAAACAAAAAAAGACCTGCAAATATAGCAGGTCTTTTTTTTGGTCAAGTTTTATTGGTTTATAAATCAGGGCCTTTGTCGTAGAAGCTGTAACCTGAGTCAATATAAGTAATTTCACCGGTAATGCCTGAGGCTAAATCTGAGCACAAGAAGGCAGCTGCATTACCCACCTCTTCAGTGGTAACGTTGCGTTTGAGGGCTGATGAGTCGGCCGCATAATCTAACAATCTACCAAAGTCTTTAATACCAGAGGCTGCCAATGTTTTAATTGGACCGGCGGATACTGCATTAACACGAATACCCTTTTCAGGGCCCATTGCAGCTGCCATATAACGAACATTGGCTTCTAATGAGGCCTTGGCAACACCCATGATATTGTAGTTTGGAATAGCACGAATAGCACCTAAATAGCTCACGGTTAAAAGCGCACCATTTTCGTTGAGCATTGGGCTTGCTGCTTTGGCAAGTGCGGTAAAGCTATAAGAACTGATGTCATGTGCCGTAGCAAAGTTTTCACGTGTGGTGGCCTCAATATAATTACCATTAAGCGCCTCACGCGGTGCAAAAGCGACAGAATGCACCAAAATATCAAAATTATCCCAATGATTTTTAAGCTCTGTAAAGGCATTTTCGATACTCTCATCGGTAGCCACGTCGCAAGGGATAACAATATCTGAATGACAAACAACCGCACATTTGTCAACGCGTTTTTTTAATTTTTCATTTTGGTAGGTCAGTGCAATTTCACAACCCTGTTTGGCCATTGCCTCAGCAATACCCCATGCAATAGATCGATTAGACGCAACACCAACAATGAGTGCTTTTTTCCCTGTTAAAAAACCCATAAGACTCCTTAAGTATTTATAATTAATGTGATGTCAAATTATAAACATATAAAACTTTTGATATGGGTTGTTTTACCTTTATTGGGCGCCTGTACTGAGCCTTGGAATAACCCGTATCCCGATACGCAAAGACTGGATAACACACTTTACAGTTCTTTTTCAGCACGTCCAAAGCATTTAGACCCAGCACGTTCGTATTCATCCAATGAGTGGACTTTT
>DQNX01000040.1 GCA_015658965.1 Gammaproteobacteria bacterium | reverse complement strand
TCATCCAATGACTTTTCTTTGATTAAGCTCGCTTGGAAATTACGTGGGTATTCAAAATATTGCGATAAGTGTGTTTCAAAATAACTTTTTTTAACCACAATCTCACCTGCGCCTTGGCCGCGCTCAGAGTTGTTGTAGACTTGCAAGCCCCGATCAAACACACGAGTAATATCACTGCCTTTTTTACCATCTCCTCGCGTATAAAGGCGGGTTCCATCATCAAATCCAGCAAAACCATCTAACTTAGGGGTGGCTTTTATTTGAATCAAATTAGCGTCTAAATTGATTTCAACGGCCGCCTTATTTAATCGCTCTAGCCACTTACTAATTTCTTGCCAAGAGTACGCTTTATCTGTTGAAAGCATCACCTCTGGTAATAAAACCTTCTCTTCAGAAAACCCTTGCCCTTCTGGCTCGACTGATTGAAATAAAAAATGCTTAGGCAGTCTTTGTTTTAATGCAGACAGGTAAATAAAATCATAATCCTGATCGCTAACAATAGACTTGCCTGATCGATAGGCGAGATTAGCCGTTTGACAAAAATCCGCTAAATCATCATCTGACAAATCATCCAGCAATATTTCTTGCTGGATGATTTGATTAATAATGACGGATGATAATGCCATTTAGGCTTTAGAACTGCTTGGCAATATTCCCCAAGAATTCATGACTAAAGTCAATGGTTGCCAGCTCATTCTCTTCAGAAATATCATTGAAATACACCTCTGTTTCATTGTCTGCTGTTTGTCTCACCAAAATTTGGAAAGATTTTTTAATGGCATAATCGCCAAACATGCGTGACCAAAGACCTTGGTCTTCGGTTCGAGCAACACTGATATAGAAACTGCCTTCTTTAACATCTTTATCTTCAACGTCAATATTAAGCTGATCTAACGCCCAGCCCATATTATCCCAAGTGTCGTATTGACTAAGTGAAAAGGTTAATTTAGCATAGCCATTAACACCTTTCGATAAAGCCACTGTTAGTTTTTGATCTTCCTTAGCTTGGATAATCTTCTCTCTGGCGACCGCATGATCACTGCCTAAGAATGTCATTAAACGATACAACATTTCTGTTTCTAGTACTTGATCTTTAGGGCGAGACTGCCAAATGGTATTTTCATCATCACTGCCTGCTTTGGTCACAACTTCTTCCATTGAGGTTAAAGACAAATAAACTTCAGATTTATCACCATTGCTTGCTGGTTCGATACGAATGCGGTATTTATCTACAATCGGTAGAGCATATCTTGCTGCAATCGCTTTTTTCAACATAGAACGAATCAAACCTAAAGAGTGATCAGGAATCTCAGGATGGTTTTCTAAAAAATCAGTTTCCATTAAGCCAATTTTTTTATTGGTTTTCTTGATTGCAAAACCGTGTGATTTAAAGAAGTTTTTGGATAAATTCCAGACCGTATCAGGTTTTTTGTCCACCAATAACCAACGACGATTGCCTGATTTTTTAACCTCGATGTTTGCCAGTGTTCTTAAGATGCTTGACGCCTCTTTAATGTCGTTGTCCTTATCAGAAAAACTAACCGTATCTTCTTGAATATCAGAGACATATTCACTTAATTTAAATGCATTTTGAGAGCTGGGTTTGGTTAAATCTGGTGGGATCTCTAATGAAGTGACCGTTTTATTTGAATAATATTTAATGTCTCTTTCGCCAAGACCAATTTGTTTTTCTTCTTTGTCATCACTGCCTAGTGAGATACAACCGCCCAAAGACAATGCCAAAAAAAGTGTGGATAATTTAGCTAACATTTTATATAACCCCCAATGATAATAAATCTTGCTCTAATTCTACTTGAGCTTGTCGTGATAATTTGGTGAGTGGTAAACGAATACCATCTTCACATTTTTGCATTTTGTATAGTGCCCATTTAACTGGGATTGGATTAGACTCAACAAACAAATGCTGGTGCAAGCCAATGAGTGCTGAATTGGTCGTTTCTGCTAATTTTTGATCGCCATCCATAGCAGCATTATAAGCATCTGCCACTATTTTAGGGGTGACATTTGCACTCACGGAAATACCGCCATGCCCGCCCATTAAAATAAACTCAACTGCCGTTGCATCATCACCACTATATAACAAGAAATCTTCTGGGCAATCGTCAATTAATGCTTGTGCAACTTGCAAGTCGCCTGTTGCATCTTTAGCACCGATAATATTGCTAATTTTGGCTAAACGTACAATGGTTTCGGGCAGTAGATCTACTGCCGTTCTACCGGGAACGTTGTACAAAATTTGATCTATATCAACTGCCTCAGCAATGGCTTTGTAATGCTGATAAAGCCCTTCTTGAGTTGGCTTATTGTAATATGGCGTAACCAACAAACAAGCATCGGCGCCTATAGCTTTAGCAGCCTTAGTCAGGGCAATAGCCTCGGTAGTTGAGTTAGCACCTGTGCCTGCAATAATAGGGATACGTCCCCTAGCAAATTCAATGGTTTTTTTCATTACCTCGACATGCTCAGTATGATTGAGTGTTGCAGACTCACCCGTTGTTCCCATAGAAACAATAGCACTTGTGCCTTGGTCGATGTGAAACTCAACCAATGATTCAAGCGCAGCAAAATCCACAGATCCATCTGCAAACATCGGGGTGATCAAGGCTACCATTGAGCCAGTTAAAGAGTGATTAAGTCGCATTTAAAAAACAAAGATATAATTGTTATGATTATATACGAATCATTTTTTTGAGACATAAAAAAAACCCGCTATTAGTAAAACTAGTAGCGGGTTTAATTAAGTCAGATTTAGCTTACAAATCGTAACCTTTTTTCATTATGTGAAATTAAGTCTAGACCTTGCTGCTCTTCCTCTGCACGTACTCTTAAACTGGTAATCATCTCAACGACTTTAAGAATAATATAAGTCGCTACGGCTGTATAAACAAAGATGGCAACAACGCCGATTACTTGTACTTCAAGTTGCGACATAATCGTCATACCTTCTGCCAAGCCCTGGCCTGAGAGAATACCCAATTCATTTGATGCAAAAACTGCTGCCATCAGTGTACCAATAACACCACCACCCCACACCCAGCGAGTAATTGGTGCATAAACCATAATTAACCAAATTGCACTGAATAATAACACGGCTGAAAACTTCATGCGTTCAGCAAAACCACCAATAATCAATGCTAGCGTGATAATCGCAAACGTCATTTGGAACAGTGCGAACAAATTCTCAGGAATGTCGCCACTTAATGAGTCTTCTGTTACGCCTGCCAACATAAACTTAGACAAGCCACCAAAGTAGGCATTGCCTTCAGCAAAGGCGATTGAGTAGCCAGCAACCAACCAAAGAATTGACACAATACCCGCAATTGCAAAACATTGCATAGGCACTGAAAGAATGTTCTTAGTGCGGATCAAGCCACCATAAAACAAAGCCAAACTTGGCAAGATCATAAGCAACACTAACGCGGTTGATATCAGAATCCAAGAAGTGTTTGCGCCATTTAAACCTTCAGCAAACACAGTCATTGGCAATAAAGCCAATAATATTAATATTTTTTTCCTTTTTACTCCTTAAAGTGCGTCTTGATCCGTTTCACCAGTACGGATGCGAACGACTTTTTCTAGATTAGATACAAAAATCTTGCCGTCACCTACTTTGCCAGAACTGGCAACATGGGTAATCGTTTCAATAACATCATCCAGTTTCGATGCTGGAATTGCGATTTCTAATTTAACTTTAGGTAAAAAATCAACTTGATACTCTGCGCCACGATACATTTCTGTGTGGCCTTTTTGACGGCCAAAACCTTTAACTTCAGTCACGGTAATGCCAGATACGCCGGCGTCTGATAAGGCTTCTCTCACATTATCTAATTGATGCGGTCGAAGAATTGCTGTTACAAACTTCATGTTTATCCCCATTGATTGTGGTAAGTTTTCATTAACTTACAAAATAAAAAATGCCCCATGAGCAACTTATAAAGCAACAATGCTTAGTCAATATTTTGCGCCATTGCAAAATAATTAAAACTTATTATAAACGAGAAATTTAAAAAATACTTTATTTCTTAACCAAGTCTTTTCGTTTTTTTTGTGTGTTATTAATAGCTTGATTTTGACGCCAAGCATCAATTTTAGCCTGATGACCACTGAGCAAAACTTCCGGCACTTGCTGACCATCAATTATTTCAGGGCGTGTGTAGTGTGGATAATCAAGCTGTCCATTGGCAAAAGAATCATTCAAAGAATCTTGGTTGCCCAACACCTTGGGTATTTGCCGACTGATTGCATCAATTAAAACCATGGCCGCCAACTCACCTCCACTAATCACATAATCTCCAATTGAAACTTCCATATCAACATCATGTGCGATTACACGTTCATCCACGCCTTCATAACGCCCACATAATAAAGTGATTGAATCCAGTGTTGATAATTCTTTGGCCAGTTTATGCGTGAGTTTTTCACCTTGTGGTGACAGGTAAATGACTTTTGTATTGGGACTGGTTTGCTTGATTTTATTAATGCAATCACGTATTGGTTGAACCTGCATCACCATGCCTGCCCCACCGCCATACGATGCATCATCAATATTGCGATGCTTGTTATTACTAAAATCTCTGAGTTGCCAAGTATTGATCGAAAGTAGACATTTTTTAATGCCACGCGCAATCACCCCCTCATCTTTAATTGATGAAAACATTTCAGGGAACAGGGTGATAACATCAAAACGCATTATTTTAAGTTAAGGTATTTTTAAGTACCTGATAGTAGATATCGCTCAAATCATCTAAATCTTGCACACTCACGCATTCGTCAACTTGGTGAATGGTTGCATTTAAAGGGCCCAATTCAACCACTTGTGCGCCTAGCATTGGTGCAATAAAACGGCCATCTGAAGTACCACCCGAGGTGGATAATTCGGCATCAACGCCTTTAACAGCTTTAATCGCGTCCACACAGCTACTAACCAAATCACCCTTAGGGGTTAAAAATGGATAGCCTGAATGTTCCCAGTTAAGCTTATAGTTAAGGCCGTGCTTGTCTAGAATATCGACCACCCTTTGTTGCAAGCCTTCGTGAGTAGACTCGGTCGAGTATCTAAAATTAAAAACAACGTCAGTTTCGCCAGGAATAACATTGGTTACGCCTGTGCCTGAATGGATATTAGAGATTTGAAAACTGGTTGCCGGAAAATATTCATTGCCCTTGTCCCACAGCTCATTACACAGTGCATTCAGCACCGGAACAATAAGGTGTATTGGATTGTCAGCTAAATGCGGGTAAGCAATATGACCTTGCTTTCCAATAATGGTTAGTCGACCATTGAGAGAACCACGACGACCATTCTTAATCACATCGCCTAAATGTTTAGTTGAAGAAGGCTCTCCCACTAAGCAATAATCAACTTCTTGATTTGTTTCATTTAAATACTCACAAACCTTAACCGTGCCATCAATCGCTGGCCCTTCCTCATCTGCGGTAATTAAAAACCCTATGGTGCCTTTATGATTAGGAAAGTCCAAAACAAAACGCTCAGTTGCCACCACCATTGCAGCCAACGAACCCTTCATATCAGCCGCGCCTCGACCATACAGCATGCCAGCCTTAACAACAGGATTAAAAGGATCAGTTTGCCAGTTTGTACCAACTGGAACAACATCAGTATGGCCAGCAAAAACAAACACTGGGCTTGCATTGCCATGGGATGCCCAAAAGTTATCCACATCACCAAATTTTAAATCATCAATGGCAAATCCAATTTTTTTAAGGCGCTCGGTCATTATCAGCTGACAGCCTTTGTCTTTAGGGGTGACAGATGCCTTGCTGATTAACGCCTTAGCCAGTTGTAAAGTATCGCTCATACGTTGCTATTCTACCTGCAGATTAACCGTTGGATTGTCTCTAACATGAATCACCTGACTGAGTATTTGTATGTCTCCCGGCTGTTTCATGGCAGCGCCCGACTGACTCAAACGAACAACCGCGACAACCTTGTCAGACTGTGATAACTTTCTAGTTGGCATGACTGAGTCTGAGTCTGTTAGCGTTATGGTGCCTTTAAAATCTTTGACTCGAATCTTTTGAATTGCAATCGGCATCGGCCTGCCTTGAGCCGCTTTGATGTAAATCATTAAATAGTGATTCTCAAACTCTGCTTGACGTAAACGCTCAGACAATGTTGCATTAATAACAACTTGATACTCAGGTATCGGTTCACCTTGTATTTGCGCCAACTCAGCCAAAATACTTTCCAAGACCAAACGATCCGAATGATCTTGAGGCAATAACGACAACGATCTTTGCCAAATTTGACGAGCCAAGTCAAATTGCTGAGCATTGGCCGCAACCAATCCGGCCAAATACAAAGCATCTGGTGCGTTAGGGTCAATCTCTAAGGCCTCTCTTACCAAGGTAGATGCGCGGCCTGTAAACTGATCATTTTGGGCGGTTGCAATAGCAGATGCATACTCAACTAGCATGGATACATTGTTTGAATTCAACTGATAAGAATGCTCATAAGCAGCTAAAGAACCTTTAATATCATCCAATTCGAATAAAATCAAGCCCAGTGTTTTCCAAGCCTCAAAGTCCTCTTTATTTTTTTCTAAATACTGCTTAAGTTCAACCATACTTTGCTCTAAGCTTGGTGGCTGAGTTGGTTGCTCTACTTGAGTTACTGGCGCATCTTCCGGCATCAAAAATTGATAAGTACCTAAAGAGGCAATGGACAAAAAAACCACCATTAAACCCGTCAGCCAAAATGAAACCGGCTGCTGGTTATTGACAGATATGACAGAGGTTTGATTTAATTCTATGGCTAAAGTTTGTGTAATCTCATCCTTGGCTTGTTTAAATACAGCTTCATCAATCAAATTTTGTTGCAGATCTCGTTCCAGTTCTGCTTGTTTTTGCTTACCTAAAGAAATATTAGATTTTTCAAGGTTGAACGTATTATTTTTTAAAGGTCGATACAAGAACCAAACCAGCCAAATACTAGAGATAATCACCATTAAGCCAAACCATAAATACAAATTCATGATTTAACCTTCAGTCGATAACGTCGATCAAATGCCGCCAATAAAGCGCCAAACATAATAAAAATACCACCCAACCAAATCAAGCGAATTAAAGGCTTGTAATAAAGCCTTAAACTCCAAGCGTTATTATCCAGCTCTTCACCTAAAGCCACATATATATCACGATAAAGCGAAGGATCAATGGCTGCCTCAGTCATTGGCATGCCAGTAACATATTGACGTTTTTCTGGCTTCAGCGTTGCGATATATTCACCATCATAAGCGACTTCAATCACGCCTTTATGGCCTTGATAGTTTTGTGCATTAAATTTCTCAACACCTTTAAAAGTAAACTGATAGCCTTTAATCTCAACCGTTTCGTTTAAGGTCATTTTTAAGTCTTTTTCTACGCCGTATTGTGTCGTCACTGTGGCGCCAAGTAAAAACACGGCGATACCAATATGAGCCAATAACATGCCAAAAAACGCAGAACTTGGTCTGCCTTTTTGCTGCAATCGTTGAACGAGCAGCACCAAAGAATGCGACACAATCCAAATGAATAAGCATACCGCCAATAAAACAAAGATATTATCGGTTAAATATAAAGCAATCAAGAACAACACCGCCACACCAATCCAGATATTTTTAAGTAACTGACTGACTCTCTGAATTGAATCTTTTTTCCAGCGTAAGAATGGCCCTATTACCATGACCAGTACTGCCGGAATCATAATCGGAATAAACACAGCATCAAAATAAGGTGCACCGACAGAGATTTTCCCCAAGCCCAGCGAGTCTAACAATAGGGGGTATAAAGTACCTAAAAATACGCTAAGCATTGCTGCTACCAGCAATATGTTATTAATTAATAATCCACTTTCCCTTGATAACGCCGAAAATTTATTACTACTACGCATCAACGTTGCACGCCATGCGTACAATATTAACGAGCCTCCAACCACAATCATTAAGAAAATCAGGATAAACAAGCCTCTGGCAGGGTCTGAAGCAAAAGAATGTACTGACGTTAAAATACCGGAACGTACCAAAAAGGTACCCAGCAAGCTTAAAGAAAACCCAGAAATTGCTAACAACACAGTCCAATGCTTAAACGCGCCACGCTTTTCACTCACACTAAGTGAATGCACCAAGGCGGTTGCTACCAACCACGGCATAAATGAGGCGTTTTCTACCGGATCCCAAAACCACCAGCCGCCCCAGCCCAATTCATAGTACGCCCACCAACTGCCCAATGTAATGCCGATGGTTAAAAAAGCCCAGGCAACCAATGTCCATGGGCGCGACCAGCGAAGCCAAGTGGAGTCTAGTTGCCCGCGCACCAATGAAGACAAAACAAAGGCGAAAGGAACAGCCATACCAACATAGCCCATATACAACATAGGCGGGTGAATAATTAAACCAAAATCTTGTAATAAAGGGTTGAGCTCTCTACCCTGCAAAGGCACCACATCTAATCGCTCAAATGGATTAGAGGTTAATAATAAAAACAACAGAAAGCCGACACTAATCAGACCTAAAATAATCAAAATATGATTAAGTACTTCAGCCGGAAGTTGCTTAGAAAAAATGGATACCGCCACACTCCAAGCGACCAGAATTAACGCCCACAATAATAACGAGCCCTCGTGTGCACCCCAAACAGCTGACATCTTAAAAATAGTGGGCAGTTCAGTGTTTGAATTATTGGCAACATATTTAACCGAAAAATCATCGATAATAAATGCATTCATCAACACTGCAAATGACACAATAATCCAAAAAAACTGCATCCACAGCAGCGGTCTAGACAACTGAGACAAAGCAAAATTTGCTCGCATTAACCCTAATGTTGGCAATACCACTTGCAATACAGCAAATACCAATGCTAAGATTAACGCAAAATGTCCGATTTCAACTAACACAAAAATTTACTCATCAAAGAAATCCATCATTTTATCTAATCCGCCAACACTAATGACAATATTTGCTTGTTTAATAACACTGGGTTTTGCATGATAGGCGACTGATAATCCAGCGATTGACATCATCTTCAAGTCGTTCGCACCATCGCCAGCAGCAATGACCTGATTGGTAGAAATACCGTATTGTTGGCACAACTCTTTAATAAACTCAGCTTTAGCGTCAGCATTAACAATCGAGCCTTGAGTAATGCCGGTTAATCGACCATCCTTGATGTCTAATTCGTTTGCACGCGCGTGATCAAGCCCGATATCCTTAGCCAAACGGTTGGTAAAATAAGTAAACCCGCCAGAAACAACGGCGCTATAAATACCCTTATTTTTGAAAAACTGTATTAAGGCCTTACCACCAGGATTAACCTGTAATCGCTCGGTATATACTTGGTTTAATACGGCAACATCAAGCCCTTTTAATAAGGCTACTCGCTCAATCAATGACGAATTAAAATCTAACTCACCTTGCATTGCGCGCTCAGTAATCGCTGCTACTTGTGGTTTAATATTGGCAAAATCAGCAATTTCATCAATGCATTCAATATTAATGAGCGTTGAATCCATGTCACTAACGAACAAAGCAGCCGATTGAAAATCAAAAGTATCGGGCAGATAGTTAAAATCAAGCTGGTAAGTTTGTCTTAATTTATCAAGATCAAGGTTTTGATCCGTGTAGAGTCGAATGTGTGAATTATAGTGTTTAATCTCGCCGTGATTGGCAATCGCTATTTGTGTAGCAATTTGTGTATCTGTACTATGTTGAATGATTGTTTTCATAATCTAAGAGATCTTTGCGTAAATATGGATTTTTGATGATTATTCATATTTATACAAAGATCTCTCTGAATAAAATTTTGGTGCGGAAGGAGAGACTCGAACTCTCACGTCTTGCGACACTGGAACCTAAATCCAGCGTGTCTACCAATTCCACCACTCCCGCAAAGATTTGAAATTATACCTAATTAATGTTACAGTAAGCGCTTTCAAACTTAGAAGAGTGTAAATATGACAATTAATAATGCAGTTTCAGCAATGGCGGGTGTGCTCGTAATAGTTTCATTACTATTGGGCTCTAAAGTGATTACTTCAGTTTTTTTCCAAAATGCTAATTGGTTGTGGCTAACAGGCTTTGTTGGTTTTAATTTATTACAATCAGCCTTTACTGGTTTTTGCCCAGCTGCAATGGTTACCAAAGCATTAGGCGCAACCGAGAAATAAGACAAAAGGGCTTTTAGTGCCTTTTTTTATTGACCATCAAACCAGTTTAGTTTTTCTCTGAGCTTAACCACTTCGCCAATGATAATTAACGTTGGTGCATGGATGATTGTATTTTTAACCAAATCAGGCAGTCCTGCTAAGGTTGTTACATACACTTGTTGATCTGGTGTGGTGCCTTTTTCAACCAAAGCCACTGGCATATCGCCACGCATACCGTGTGCGATCAATTGTTCCGACAAATGCTTAGCGCCCACCAATGCCATATAAAAAACAATGGTTTGTTGTTCTACCGCTAACTCATCCCAGGGTAGATTCATACTGCCGTCTTTTAAATGACCGGTAACGAAACGACAAGATTGCGAATAATCTCGGTGTGTTAATGGAATGCCTGAATAAGTCGAACAACCAGAGGCAGCCGTAATACCAGGCACAACCTGAAATGGAACGCCATTTTCAGCCAGGGTTTCAATCTCTTCACCACCACGACCAAAAATAAATGGATCGCCACCTTTGAGGCGACAAACACGTCTGCCTTGTTTGGCTAAATCGACTAGCAACTGGTTAATATCGCCTTGTGGTACGGCATGATTATCACGCTCTTTGCCGACATAAATTAGCTCGGCATCACGGCGCACAAGCTCCATTACGCCATCTGAAACCAAACGATCGTACAAAATTACATCGGCTTGTTGCATCAAACGCAATGCTTTAAAAGTCAGTAAATCTGGGTCGCCGGGGCCACCACCTACCAAATAAACCTCACCCATCCCACTGTCAGCACTACCCTCAAGTTGCGCTTGTAAATCTGCCTTAGCTTCATCAATCTTGCCTGAGAATACTTTTTCTGCAACAGTGCCCGAGAAAGTCTTTTCCCAAAAATAACGTCGATCTTCAATGTGGTTGAATTTTGCTTTAACCTGATCTCTAAAACTCCCTGCCAACTCTGCCAATTTACCATACGCGTGAGGAATGGTGCTTTCTAATTTTGCACGAATAAGACGCGCTAATACCGGCGCCTTTCCTGCTGAAGAAA
Organism: Gammaproteobacteria bacterium; assembly: GCA_015658965.1. Taxonomy (GTDB): domain Bacteria; phylum Pseudomonadota; class Gammaproteobacteria; order PS1; family Pseudothioglobaceae; genus Thioglobus_C. The sequence continues at coordinate 337 of DQNX01000040.1, read as the reverse complement.
TAGCAATAACAATCGGTGATCGGTCAACAATCGATGGCATTACAAATGAACATAAATCAGGTGAATCCACTACATTAACGGGAGTATTTACTTCGCCTGCCAATGCTGAAACTTGTTTATTTAGTACTGAATTATTTGTTGCGGATATAATTAAAACCGGATGAAGACCGAAGAAATGCTTACGGATGTCTGTGGCCTCAAATTCCTTTTCAATATAAGTAATTTTATTATCGATCGCCAACTGCTCAACAAGCTTACAGCAGTCTTTTGAGACACACGTAACTGAAGCATTAGCCTTGAGCAATAAATTAATTTTTCGATAAGCAATATCACCACC
>DQNX01000007.1 GCA_015658965.1 Gammaproteobacteria bacterium | reverse complement strand
TTTAATAAGCTGAATGCCGGCAATTTGGTAAGAGATTTTTTTAATTTCGAATACCAATTTTGACACGCGTTTTTCATCCTCATCGACTGAATGAATTTTGACACTGCCTTGTTTTTTACGGCGATTAATAAAAGAATCTCGCATGGTTTTTAAGGCACGTACTCGGCCTTCGTTGCGCGTACGTCTGGCCTTAATGCCTTGGCGAATCCAGACTTCTTCTTGTGCGAGTTTTTTGTCAAAACGTGCATTCGCCAACTCTTCAGCGTGGAGTTTCTCGTCTTTGCGTTTGACATAATCTTTATAGCCGCAATCAAATACAGAAAGCTTGCCTCGGTCTAAATCAAAAACCTTGTTAACAATACCGGCAATGAATGAACGGTCGTGGCTGATTAAAATCAAAGTGCCATGAAACTCTTTTAGCATTCTTTCAAGATCAAGAATGGCAGTAATGTCCATGTGGTTGGTTGGCTCGTCTAGTAGCAATACATCAGGTGCTTGAATCAGTGCACGTGCGAGCATAACCCGCCTGCGCCAACCACCCGAAAGGGTGGATAAAATAGCCTCTGGATTCAATGTGAAGCGATTGAGTATCGCCTCAATTTTATGCAGATATTGCCAACCATCTAGCTCATCAATTTGAGCTTGCAAGTCGCCCGCTTGGTCTAATTTTCCGTCGATAATGAGTTGTTGATACTGCGTTAAAATTAAGCCGATTTCACCCAAGCCTTCAGCGACGATATTAAACAGACTTTTATCGATATCTTCTGGCGGTGTTTGCTCTAAGTAACTAATTTTGATGCCATTTTTAATTTTCAATTTACCGTCATCTGGCTCAATAGTGCTGGCCAAGATGCGCATAAAGGTAGATTTCCCCTCGCCATTGCGACCAATCAGTGCGATTTTGTCACCCTTGTGAATGGTTGAGCTAACCCCGTTAAGAATTGGCTTATCTGAAAAGCTTAGAGAAATATTATCTAGTGTGATCAGTGGCATACAGAAGTCTCATGGGTTAAAATTGGGTTAATTCAATATTTACTATTTTTGTATGCGATATTTTATACCTCTCAAGGCCTTAGCGAGCATCGTTAGCATGATCTTGTTAATGAGCTACTCCCAACTGGTTTCTGCAGAAAGCATTGAAGCCAATGAATTTTCAAATAACGTCCAAGAAACGCGTTATCGTGCTTTAATTGACGAGATCCGTTGCCCCGTTTGTCAAGGCCAAAGTATTGGCGGGTCAAACGCGGGTTTGGCGAAAGATTTACGTCAGCAAGTTAGAAGTATGATTATTAAAGACAACAGCAATGATGAAATTCGACAATTTATGGTAGATCGTTACGGCGATTTTGTGGTGTTTAAACCACCGGTGAATAAAAACACTTATTTATTGTGGCTGGGCCCCTTTGTATTTTTAGGGCTGGGTTTGTTCTTTTTTATTCGCTCACTATCAAATAAAAAACAAAGCACCCAAACCAAAATGGTTAACACCGATAAAGCCAAGGAATTATTAAAGTGAACCAACAAGAGTTATTGGTTAAAACCACCAAACGTGGCGCTATTGAGATTACCCAATTGGTGAATGATACCATCACCCAATTTGGTGTTGATGGTGTACTGTGCCACGTGTTTGTTGCACACACTTCAGCATCACTCATAATTACAGGCAATGAAGACCCTGATATTTTGCTAGATATTGAAGATTATTTTCAAACCCATGTTGCCGATGCTAATCCTGATTATCGACACAACAACGAAGGTGATTTTGACATGTCGGGCCATATTCGCACACTTTTAACTGGCGAAGCTAAAACAATCCCAATTCAAAATAAAAAGCTAGCCTTAGGAGGATTCCAAGGTTTATTTTTATACGAACATCGTGCGGGCATTCATAACAGAAAACTCATTATTAGCGTATCGTGAGTAGTGAAATCGAACTGAGTGATTTAATGGTTAGCGCCTACACCTACCAAAAAGAAGGTGAGTTATCAAAGGCTATTCAAGCTTGGAATGCTTTATTAAAGCATCCGTCAATCGACAAAGATCTTGGCGCTAATGCACACCTCAGTTTGGGTAATTTACACCAATTACAAGGCAATGATGATTTGGCAATTGAGAGTATGTTAAACGCTATTAAAGCCAACCCAAACAGTGCTGAGGCTTACTTTTGTTTGGCTTATATGGAACAGGAAAAAGAAGTATTTGACTTGGCGATTGAGTATTTTGAAAAAGCCCTTGCACTTAACAATAAAGATGCTGGTGCTTTTAATAATTTAGGCAATTGCCATGATCGACTTGATCAAAGCACTGAGGCGATTAACGCTTACTCTCAAGCCATTGCATTAGATGCGCATTATATTGCCGCCATTTACAATCGTGGCAATGCCTACATGAAAAAATCAGAAGACGAATTGGCGTTAAAAGATTTAACCCAAGCCATCGAATTAGACGCAAATTTTTATCAAGCTTATTATAATCAAAGCATTTTGTTCAAACGTATGGGAAAATTGAAAGAATCTGAACAGGCTTCAATAAAAGCAAAAACCTTAGCACAACAAGAATTAGAACATAAAACTCAACAATAAAAAATAACTATGAGCAATCAAGACAACAACAAATTAATCACTGAAAGAAAATCAAAGCTAGATAAACTCAGAGAAATGGGCAATCCTTTTGTTAATGATTTTAAACCCGAGTATTTGGCAAAAAACCTCATTAATGATTATGATGGATTTTCTAAAGAAGTGCTAGAAGAAAAAGCTGTTAAGGTGTCAGTAGCGGGGCGCATGATGCTTAAGCGCGTCATGGGCAAGGCCAGTTTTGCTACTTTGCAAGACTCATCGGCGCAAATTCAACTATTTGTAACCCGTGATGAATTGGTTGAGGGTTTTTATAATGAACAGTTTAAAAAATGGGATATTGGTGATATTGTCGGCGCTACCGGCACTTTGTTTAAAACCAACGTTGGTGAGCTATCAATCCGCATAAGTGATATTAGGTTATTAACCAAATCATTGCGCCCGCTACCTGAAAAATTCCACGGCCTATCTGATCAAGAAACACGTTATCGTCAGCGTTATGTCGATTTAATCATCAACGAGCAAACGCGCAATACGTTTAAGCGTCGCAGTGCAATAGTTAGTTATATTCGTAATTTCTTTAACGAGGCTGATTTTATGGAAGTGGAAACACCGATGTTGCAAAGCATTCCGGGTGGCGCTACCGCCAAGCCATTTGAGACCCACCATAATGCGCTAGATATGCCCATGTTTTTGCGCATCGCCCCCGAGCTTTATCTTAAGCGCCTAGTAGTTGGCGGTATGGATAGGGTGTTTGAGATTAATCGTAATTTTAGAAACGAAGGCCTGTCAACCCGCCACAATCCAGAATTCACCATGATTGAATTTTACCAAGCCTACGCCACCTATCATGATTTAATGGATCTGACTGAAAAGCTATTTCGCGGTATTGCGCTTGATGTCTGTGGCAGTTCAATCATCCATTACCAAGATGATGATTTTGATTTCTCCAAGGCGTTTAATCGTATCAGTGTATTTGATTCAATTCTTGAATACAATCCCAATTTTAAAGCCGAGGATTTGAACGAGGCCAACGCCAAAGCAACCGCTTCAAGCCTGGGCATTGACGTTAAAGAAAATTGGGGCTTGGGAAAAATTCAAATTGAAATTTTTGAAGCAACGGTAGAAGAAAAACTTAGTCAACCAACCTTTATTACCGAATACCCAACTGAAGTCTCACCATTGGCACGTCGCAATGACGACAATCCATTTATTACTGATCGCTTTGAGTTGTTCATTGGTGGTCGTGAGATAGCGAACGGGTTTTCTGAGCTTAACGATGCCCAAGATCAAGCAGAGAGATTTAAGGCACAAGTGGCTGAAAAAGACGCCGGCGATGATGAAGCCATGCATTATGATGCAGACTATATCCGCGCACTAGAATACGGCATGCCGCCAACCGCTGGCGAAGGTATTGGGATTGACAGGTTAGTGATGCTCTTTACAGACTCCCCATCCATCCGCGATGTTTTATTGTTTCCGCACATGCGAACCGAAGTTAAATGAGCGTACCCATCTTAACCATTGATGGGCCTAGTGGCGTTGGCAAGGGTACAGTTGCTCGTATTATGGCACAAAAATTAGGCTGGCATTTACTCGATTCTGGTGCCATTTATCGCGCCTTTGCACTGGCAGTCGATAGTCGAAATATTGATATTAGTGATGAATCTGCACTGGTAGAAGTGGCCAACAACCTTAATTTAGAATTTAAAACCGAAGTCGGCAGTGAATTGGTTAGTGTGTATTTAGATGGGCAAGATGTTTCAAAAGTTTTACGCACCGAACAAACCGGTGAAATGGCATCACGCATTGCCTCAATTGGCGTGGTTCGTGCCGCGCTTTTAAAACGACAACAAGCTTTTGCAAAAGCACCTGGTTTGGTGGCTGATGGCCGCGATATGGGGACGGTGGTTTTTGCCGATACAAGGTTTAAAGTATTTTTAACAGCGAGTGCACAGGAGAGAGCCAATAGGCGCTTAAAACAATTGCAAAATCAGGGCTCCAAGGGTATAATCTCAAAAATATTAGCAGACGTTGTGGCTAGGGATGAACGTGATTCTTCACGTAAACATTCTCCACTTAAGCCTGCTGATAACGCTTTAATCATTGATACCACCGAGTTATCGATTGATGAAGTCATTACTCAAGTGAGTGAACTAACCAAAGCTTAAGCGGTTAAGCTTTATAAATAAACTAACCCGATAAAACCCCCAACTTGATACCGTTGTTGGAAATTTACCGGTCAATATCAAAGAAGAAACTATGTCAGAATCATTTGCCGAACTGTTTGAAAACAGTGTAGAACAACAAAACGTAAAAGTAGGTGCCTTATTAATGGGTACTGTCGTCAGTATTAATCGTGAAAAAGCGATTGTTAATGTTGGCTTAAAATCAGAGGGCTTTATCTCTCTGGACGAATTTAAAAATGCACAAGGTGAAATCGAAGTTGCAGAAGGGGATATTGTAGAAGTCGCACTTAAGTCAATCGACGATGGCCTGGGCAATACATTGTTATCACATTCAGATGCTAAGCGCATCAAGCTTTGGCAGTCGTTAGAAGCTGCAATGAACTCTAAAGAAGTGGTAACCGGCATTGTAACTGGCGCTGTTAAAGGTGGCCTTACCGTTGATATTGGCGTGGTTAAAGCCTTCTTACCAGGCTCATTGGTTGACGTTCGTCCGGTTAAAGATTTCTCATACCTTACTGGTCAAGAAATTGAAGCCATCGTTATTAAGATGGACGAAGTTAGAAACAACATCGTTATTTCTAGAAAAGC
>DQNX01000033.1 GCA_015658965.1 Gammaproteobacteria bacterium | reverse complement strand
CTTAAACATCAAGCCCCTTAATTATATCACAAAAAGGTTTCTTTGCGTGTTTACTAGTTTATTGGTTTAATGTTCGACCGCCATCAACACTGATGATCTGCCCGGTGATGTAGGACGAGTTGGCTAAAAATAAAACAGTATTGGCAATATCAAGCGCACTGCCTTGTTTGCCTAAGGCGATTTTATTTAACATTTTATTTTTTTGTGCATCGGTTAATTCGGCTTCATTTTCTGGCCAAATAATAGAGCCAGGAGACACGCCACAAACCCGAATATTGGGCGCCAGTTCTTTGGCTAGGGTTTTAGTCATCATAGCGATCCCAGCTTTGGAAATATTATAAATAGCATGATTTTTAAGCGGGCGTTGAGCATGGATATCAACAAGGTTGATAATACAACCTGAAGTTTTGTTTAAAACATTCGTCAATGACTGTGATAGAAAAAAAGGCGCCATGAGATTGGTGTTCATGATCGTGTACCAAGTATCCGGAGTCGCTTCTTTAACAGGTGTTGGATAAAAGACCGAGGCGTTGTTGACCAAAACATCCAGCCGTTCAATGCTTTGACTTAATGCTTTAATGTCATCAAGGTTTGACAGTTCTGCTTGAATCGTGGTGGCTGAGTTGTTGCGCTGAGTGTTTAATTCTTGAGCCAAAGTTTCGGCGGCTTGCTTTGAATGTCGGTAATGAATAATGATGTTGTAGCCATCATTATGTAGTGTTTGTGCGATTTGTGCGCCAATACGTTGTGCACCGCCGGTGATTAATGCTGTTTTCATATAAAATAGTTTTTGTGACTTTAGAACAAATAATCAAAAACACTATTATACAAAAAGCTAAGCCCATAGGTTTCGATGAATTTATGAATTTAGCTTTATATTATCCGGCACAAGGTTATTACAGTGGTGGCGCTCAAAAATTTGGTGAGCAAGGGGATTTTATTACCGCACCAGAAACTTCGGATTTGTTTGGATTTTGTTTGGCACGCCAATGCACACAGGTGCTTGATGGGAATAATGATATTTTAGAGTTTGGTGCAGGTAGCGGCATATTGGCGACTCAAATTCTATTTGAATTAGCCCGACTCGATAACTTGCCGAAAAAATACTACATTCTTGAGCTTAGTGCCGAACTCAAGCAAAGACAAAAACAAACAATCGCTAAAGTTTTGCCTGAGTTACTCGAGAGAGTGGTGTGGCTGAGCACTTTGCCTGAGTATTTTTCAGGTGTGGTGATTGCCAATGAAGTTTTAGATGCGATGCCAGCTAAGCGTTTAATTAAAAAACAAGCTGGCTTTGTAGAGCTTGGTGTGGATTGTAAAGACGATCAATTGCAATGGAAGATGTTTGATCAAGCCTATACGGATGACAAAGTATTATTGCCTAATGAAGTTGAACAAGGGTACACCACTGAAGTAAACCTTAGAGCGATGGCTTGGGTGGATACATTAGGCGATATCGTCGATCAAGGCTTGGTGTTGTTAATTGATTACGGCATGGGTAGAGATGAGTATTTTCATCCTCAACGAGGCGAAGGTACGCTTAGGTGTTACTATCAACATAAAGCTAGCGATGACCCTTTTGTGCACGTGGGTGAACAAGACATTACCACCTCTGTTAATTTTTCTGATATGGCTGATCAGGCCCAACGTAGTGGCTTTGATATTCAAGGTTATGCTACGCAAGCGATGTTTTTAATTTCATTAGGGATTGATGAGTATCTATTGGCTGAAACGGATGAAGATAGACGCATTACTTTAGCACAGCAAGTTAAACAATTAGTCTTGCCCAGTGCCATGGGCGAGAGTTTCAAGGTATTAGCACTCACGAAAAAACTATCGGTAAAATTGAGAGGATTTTCCGAACAAGATTTAACTCATAAATTATAACGATGGATTTATTACAAACAACAGTATTGGCATTGGTTCAGGGACTAAGTGAGTTCTTGCCCATTTCATCGTCGGCGCACTTAATTTTAGTACCAAAAATCACCGATTGGCCGGACCAAGGTTTGGCGTTCGATGTGGTGGTGCATATGGGTACTTTAAGCGCCATTGTATTTTATTATCGCGATATTATCAAAATCCTAATAAATGATTTTTTCTATTCGGTGGTTAAGGTGCAAACCATTGGTCAATCAAAAATGGCTTGGGGGGTATTGCTTGGCACTATTCCAGTGGGATTGGCCGGACTGCTGTTTAAAGATTTTATCGAAGTCAATCTGCGTTCAGTTGAAGTAATTGCTTATTCAACATTGATATTTGGATTGTTGCTAGGATTTTCCAGTTGGATGAATGCTAAAAACGCCACGCCTAGAGAGCAGTTAACTTGGATGGATGTTGGCTTTGTTGGCTTAATGCAAGCATTGGCCCTTATTCCAGGCACGTCTAGATCGGGCATCACCATTACGGCCGGTTTGTTGATCGGGCTGTCTATCAAAAAATCAACCCAATTTGCGTTTTTATTGTCCATTCCTGTGATTACACTGTCAGCTTTGTTGATGCTGCTTGATTTGTATCAGCAACCACAAATCGTTGATTGGCCTATGTTGGTATTGGGCTTTATTATTGCCGGCGTTAGCGCTTATTTAACGGTGGTATTTTTTATTAAATTATTAGATACCATTGGGCTAATGCCTTTTGTTGTTTATAGAATCATTCTAGGAGTTTTATTATTAACGCTATAACCCCACAACCCATTTACAGAAAAGATTACCAGCCGAGTGCTTATCTTATTAACACGACTGAGCTTGCTTTTGATTTGCACGAGCAGGAGGCTTTGGTTAGCTCAACCATTCTTTTTTACAAAAATCCGAAGGGTCGGGCAAATGACAACAGTCTTTTTTTGGACGGCGTTGATCTTGAGCTGATTTCAATTACCATTGATGGTGAGCAGCCAAAATACGAGTTAAGTGACAAAGGCTTGCAGCTGCACGATTTAAAAGATGATTTTATTTTAAAAATTGTGAATCGGATCCATCCTCAGACTAACACCAGTTTGAATGGCTTGTATCAATCCAGTGGCAATTTTTGCACGCAATGTGAGGCGCATGGCTTTCGGCAGATTACCTATTATCTTGACCGGCCAGATGTACTGAGTGTGTTTACCACACATATAAGCGCTGATAAAGCCAAGTATCCCGTACTGCTTAGTAACGGTAATTTGGTTGAGCAATCTAGCAAAATAACAACTTGGCATGACCCCACGCCCAAGCCGTGTTACTTGTTTGCCTTAGTTGCAGGTGATTTTGCCGTATTGGAAGATAACTACACAACCCTATCTGGCAGAGAAGTGGCGCTTAAGATTTATGTTGAGGCGCACAATATTGGTAAAACCCAGTTCGCCATGGATTCATTAAAGCGTTCTTTTGCCTGGGATGAATCACGCTTTGGTCTTGAATATGATTTAGATATTTACATGATTGTTGCCGTGGATGATTTTAATATGGGGGCAATGGAAAACAAAGGTCTTAATATTTTTAACTCAACGTTTGTTTTGGCCGACGCAAAAACCGCAACAGATAGAGATTTTATTAATGTTGAAGCAGTGATTGGTCATGAGTATTTTCACAACTGGACGGGCAATCGAGTTACTTGCCAAGACTGGTTTCAGCTCAGTTTAAAAGAAGGCTTGACCGTTTTTAGAGATCAGGAATTTACCGCTGATTTGCATTCTCGAGCTATTAAGCGTATCGAAGACGTTAACGCACTACGCACGTTTCAGTTTGCCGAAGACGCCGGCCCGATGCGCCACCCCGTGCGCCCTGAAAGCTACATTGAAATGAATAATTTTTATACGCTAACCGTGTATGAAAAAGGCGCTGAAGTCATCCGCATGATTCACACCTTTCTAGGTGAGGTGGGTTTTCAAAAGGGCTTGAAGCTTTACTTTTCGCGCCATGACGGCTGCGCCGTTACGATTGATGATTTTGTGGGTAGTATGAGTGATGCCAATCAATTTGATCTTTCGCAATTTATGCATTGGTATGCTCAAGCAGGCACACCAAAAATTAGCATTAAATCCGATTATGATGAAAAAAACCAGCGCCTGAGTGTTGAAGTTGAGCAGCACAACGAGCATAATTATCTATTACCGATTAACTATGCACTGTTTAGCCAACAAGGTGATATTACCCAAGAGGGTGTACTTACCATTAGCCAGCAAATAGAAACCTTTTATTTTGAAAATGTTAAACCAAAAACAACCACCTCTTGGCTTAGAGGGTTTAGCGCTCCGATTGATTTATCATCTGATTTAACCTTCGAGCAAAAAGTATTTTTAGTCGGCCATGAGACCGATGCATTTTCAGCTTGGGATAACGCCCAACAGATTTGGCGCTCATTAATCTTAACGCCAAATGATGTGGATGAGGGTTTGTTTTTTGATGCGATTGAAAAGGTGATTAACACAACCCAAGACAAATCTTTAATCAGTGAAATGCTAACCCTGCCTTCTGAGCGATTTTTGCATCAACAAGTAACAATTATTGACGTATTTGCCATTCATCAACAGCGTGAAGTGGTCATACAAAAAATTATAACTCGGTTTGGTACGCTGCTAACCCAAGTCTATCAATCTCTAACGAATCAAGAGGATTATCAGTTAACCCCTGAGGCAGTAGGCAGTCGCAGTTTAAAAAATATATGCTTGTATTATTTAAGCAAAGGCACAAAGGTAGAATTGGCCAATGCTCAATTTAAGCAAGCCAATTGTATGACTGATCAGATTGCTGCTTTTGGCATGTTAATGGCCAGCGATAATCCTTATAAAGAGCAAACTAAACTTGATTTTTATCAGCAATTTAAAGACGATGCACAAGTGATGGATAAATTCTTCGCCGTGCAGTCGGCATCAAAAATGAGCAATGTTGAGAGTATTAGGCGGCTTATGCAACATGAATTGTTTTCATTTAACACGCCCAATCGTCTGCGCAGTGTTGTGGGCAGCTTTGCGCAAAATTACATTAATTTTCACAACCAACAAGGTTATGAATTCTTTACCGATATTATCTTAAAACTGAATAAATCAAACCCGCAAATAGGTGCAAGATTGGTATCGGTTTATAATCATTGGCGCCGTTTCACCCCAGAATTAAAAGCTTTGCAAAAACAGCAATTGCAAAAAATTATTAAATCTGATGGGCTTTCAAATGATATTTTTGAAATTGTTCAGGCGGCACTCAAGTAATGCAACTTGCACTTCAGCAGTTAATTGAGATGTTAACAAAAAAGCAGCTCACAATCGCTACGGCTGAATCGTGCACTGGCGGAAGCCTGTCTTCTTTGTTGACCAGTCAAAGTGGCGCTTCTGCTTATTTTGACAGAGGTTTTGTTACTTACAGCGATCAAGCAAAAATAGACATGCTGGGTGTTGATAGCGCAGTTTTAGAGCGATTTGGCGCAGTCAGTGAACAAACGGCTGAGCAAATGGCTCAAGGCATCATTGCTCACGCAAAAACAGACATTGCTGTTGCTATTACCGGCATAGCCGGTCCGACAGGCGGTAGTAAAGATAAGCCCATAGGCATGGTCTGTTTTGGATTTTGTGTTTTGGGTCGGTGCTTTACCCATACCCAGCAATTTTCAGGCAATCGAGAGGCGGTGGTAATCAGTAGTGTTAATTTTGTTATACAGGCTTTAGTGAATGAGCTATCCACATAAATTTAGTGTCGCGCCGATGATGGATTGGACTGATCGACATTGTCGATATTTTCATCGCCTATTGTCTAAGCACGCACAACTCTATACCGAAATGATCACCAGTAAGGCTATTTTACATGGTGATAAAAAACGCTTATTAGATTACCATGAAGGTGAACATCCTTTGGTGTTGCAACTCGGTGGCAGTGATCCCGGTGAAATGGCGCAGTGCGCTAAAATTGCCCAAGATTGGGGTTATGACGAAGTAAATATTAACGCTGGCTGTCCATCAGACAGAGTGCAATCCGGGAGTTTTGGTGCTTGTTTGATGAACACACCTCAAGTGGTGGTACAGTGTGTTGATGCAATGAAACAAGTAAGTGACTTGCCGATTACGTTAAAGTCTCGTGTTGGAGTTGACGATATGGAAAGTTATGCAGAGCTGGTTAACTTTGTTACCACAGTTGAGCGAGCGGGTTGTGATACGTTTATTATTCATGCGCGTAAGGCCTGGCTAAAAGGCTTAAGTCCAAAAGAAAACCGCACAGTGCCACCACTTAATTACGATTGGGTGTATCAAATTAAGCAAGATTTTCCATCATTAACCATCGGCATTAATGGCGGTATTAATCATCTAGAAGATGCGATTAATCATTTAGAAAAGGTAGACAGTGTTATGCTTGGAAGGGTGGCTTATCATCAGCCTTATTTTTTATGCGAGGTTGATGAGAAAATTTACCAACAAAACCCATCAACTTTAAGACGTGAACAAGTATTATTAGACTTCATTGAGTATATGAAAAATCAAAGCAAGCAAGGCGTGCCGATTCGCTCAATGACACGACACATTTTAGGTTTGTATCATGGACAACCTAATGCTAAAAAATTTAAACAATTATTAAGTGGAAAAGTGGTTGAATTAAAGCACATATATGAGTGGCTAGATTTTATAGAATCAAGACAAGGGCGTCAAAATGGCTGATAATCATTTTTTTGCAAGTGTTGATATTGGCAGCCATAAGACGGTCGTCTTGCTTGCCGAGGAGGCCGATGGCAGGCTCGCGGTTTTTGGCCACGGTATAAGCAAGTCTGCGGGTGTTAAAAAAGGCTTAATTAACGATATTAAGAAAGCAGCTCAGGCCATTAAAGAAGCAGCTGATAAGGCTTATTTAAGTTGTGGTGATGGTTTTCACAATGTGAGCGTGAACATCTCTGATCCGCATTTAACGGTGATTAACAGAGAAGGCCAGATCACTATTACAGGTGGCGAAATTAGTGAGCGAGATTTAGGTTTGGCAATTAAATCAGCTTGTGCCGTAGCAACACCACCCAACAAGCAGGTTGTTAACAGTGTGTCTAATCGTTATACGCTTGACAAAAATCCCACCACCCACCAAGGCATTGTTGTTGATCAGCCAATTGGTCAAGAGGCTAAAACTTTGGAAGTTTCCATGCATATTGTGATGGTATCCAACCAATGCGTGAATGCAATCGATCAAAGTATTCGAAAAAGCGGTCTGGGCTTAAACAACATTGTGCTAAATTCCATGGCGAGTAGTGAGGCCTATATAACTCAAGATGAAAAAGACGAGGGTATTTGTTTGGTTGATATGGGTGCTGGCGTGACTAATTTATCAGTTTTTACTAAGGGCGGTATTACTTATAGTGCGGTTATTCAAAATGGTGGTAACCAAGTAACCCAAGACATTGCCGATGCATTTGACACCTCTTTTAAAGAAGCAGAACGGTTAAAGCTTAAACATGGAAGCGCACAGATTAAAACTATTCGAGAAGATAGATTGATTCAATTTAAACAAATTGAAGATCCTAAAGATTGTGAGCGTTACTTATCTCACCAATCTTTAGTTGAGGTGATTGAGCAGTCTTACTTAGATCTTTTTTCGCAAATCAAGCAAAATTTAAAGTCTCGAAAGCTTTATCGTTCGTTGAAATCTGGTTTTGTTTTGACAGGGGGCGCCTCTAAAGTTAAAAATTGTGACGCATTGCTATTAAGTTGTTTTAAAATTAGAGCTAAGCAAGGGCGTGTTAATACAGATAAAATTACAGCAGATCATAGACTTTTAGGGCCTGAGTATGCTTGTGCCTTGGGGTTGCTATTATTTAATTATGATGAATCTGATTTAAGAGTTGCACAAGAAGACGATAAGGGTAAATTTATTGATAAAATTAAGGATAAATTTAATTTTTAATAACTACTTATGATTAAACAAAGAACAATTAAAAAAACCGTTAAGGCGCGTGGTATTGGCATTCACAGTGGCAGCATGGTTAACATGACGCTTATTCCTGCCGAGGTAGATCATGGCGTGGTTTTTAGACGCATGGATGTGGGCGGTAAACTGGTTAGAGCGCACAATGCTTTTGTTAATGAGGTCGTGCTTTCTACAGGGCTAGAGAATCAGGGCGTTAAAGTATCAACTGTTGAGCATTTGATGAGTGCTTTTTCGGCGTTAGGCATCGATAATATCTTGGTAGAATTAGATTCGTTTGAAGTGCCGATTATGGACGGATCTTCGGCGCCCTTTATTTTTCTAGTGCAATCTGCCGGTATTCAAGAGCAAGAGGCGAGTAAGAATTTT
>DQNX01000164.1 GCA_015658965.1 Gammaproteobacteria bacterium | reverse complement strand
GTTGGTGACACAGGACCCATAATGACATCCACTTCTTTAAAGGCTTTTTTAAAATCTTCACTAATTAGGTGGCGCGTTTTTTGCGCCTTCAAATAATAGGCGTCATAATAACCCGCAGAGAGTGCATAAGCGCCAATCATAATACGGCGTTTTACTTCCTCGCCAAAACCTTCTGATCGTGAACGTAAGTATAAATCTTCTAAATCTTTTGGGTCGTCACAACGATAACCATAGCGCACACCATCTAGACGTGAAAGGTTTGATGAGCATTCACAAGGGGCAACAATATAATAAGTCGGAATCGCATAAGCTGAGTTTGGTAAAGAAATTTCTTTAACACTTGCACCCATGGCTTCAAATTGTTTAACCGCAGCCATCACCTGGCTCGCCACTTCGTCATCCAGACCCTCTGAGAAAAACTCTTTTGGTAAGCCAATGGTTAAGCCTTTGATAGAATCATTTAACGATGCTGTGTAATCTTCGACATCACGCTCGGCACTGGTTGAATCTTTTTCATCAAAACCAGCCATCACGTTTAACACCAACGCTGCATCCTCAGCGGTTTGTGTCATCGGCCCTGCCTGATCAAGACTTGAAGCATAGGCGATCATGCCGTAACGAGAGACGCGGCCATAAGTAGGTTTTAGCCCAGTAATACCACACAAGCTTGATGGTTGACGGATTGAACCACCTGTGTCTGTACCAGTGGCAAAAGGCGCTAAACGACCTGCCACTGCCGCAGCTGATCCGCCAGATGAACCACCGGGTATTTTGTCAGTATTCCACGGATTTTTAACCGCGCCATAATAAGAATTTTCGTTACTAGAGCCCATGGCAAATTCATCCATGTTGGCTTTACCCAACATCACTAAATCGGCTTGATTAAGCTTGTGGCTCACGGTCGCATCGTAAGGTGAAATAAAATTATCCAGCATTTTAGAACCGGCAGAGGTTTTTACTCCATTGGTACAAAAGATGTCTTTATGTGCATAAGGAATACCGGTTAATATGCCGGCGTTGCCTTTGGCAATTTTGTCATCAGCAGTACGCGCTTGCTCCATTGCCAGCTCGTTGGTCACTGTGATAAAGGCATTGAGCGCTGAGGTGTTAATGCGATTAAGATAATGCTGGGTAAGCTCAACTGAAGAAAAATCACCTGCTTTTAAACCTTGAGATAACTGCGCAATGGTTTTGTTGTGAATACCCATACTACTCAATCACCGTTGGTACTAAATAGTGTTTTTTACCAATTTTTGGTGCAATGGCTTGAAAAGCTTTTGAATGATCCTGTTCTGTAACCTTGTCTTCTCTGAGGCGCTGTGTCATATGCAATGGGTGTGCCATTGGGGTGATATCGTCGGTATCAATTTCGGCCAATTGCTCGGCCAAGTTTAAAATAGAGTTCAACTCTTTGGTGTTGCTTTTAAGCGCTTCGTCACTTAAAGATAAGCGTGCTAAATAAGCAATTTGACTAACTTGCTCCTCAGTTAACGACATTTTAGAATGGGAATGGCATCTTGTTAAATACACTCATCGGTTTAGAGAATGAAGCACGTAGGATTGACAAATCACGTTGCATCCAAGTCATTGAATCTTGCATGGTGGTCATGTTTTTATTCATTTCTTCCATGTTAATCAGCATCGGCTCTAAGGCATCCATCTTGGCGCTCACGCGGGTTAAGTCTGCAGAAATAGAATCTAGATTGTCTAACTTAGTGGCAATAATGGTCATGTTTTTACTGACTTGATCAAAGTTCTTTTGCATGTAAGCAACCGAATTGGTCATTTTTGATACGCTATTTGACATCTTCTCAACACTGTTAACCATCGCAGTCATGTTGGGATCCATCGAATTAGCAAGACGCGTCATGTCTGTGGTGATTGAATAAATAATAACAAACATGCCAAGAATAATCGAACTAAAAACAGCCAAAGCCGGCAAGAAAAAACGCTCAAATTTGGAGCTGGTGTTTTTTTCAACACCTTCAAGC
>DQNX01000157.1 GCA_015658965.1 Gammaproteobacteria bacterium | reverse complement strand
GCAAAGGCCTCTTTCAGTAAATATTTTTTTTGTTTAAATCCTTGAAAAAAATTTGACCATCCCTATATAGAGGGTATATAAAACACAAGGAGTTAAAGAATGTCAAAAATTATTGGTATTGACTTAGGTACAACAAATTCATGTGTCGCGATTATGGATGGCGGCTCAATTAAAATTATTGAAAATTCAGAGGGCGATCGCACCACCCCCTCAATTATTGCTTACCCGAAAGATAGTGAAGAAATCTTGGTCGGTCAGCCAGCAAAACGTCAGGCAGTTACAAATCCTGAAAACACTTTATACGCCATCAAGCGTTTAATTGGTCGTCGTTTTGACGAGGAAGCGGTACAAAAAGACATTAAACTTGTGCCTTACAAAATCGTTAAAGCCGACAATGGTGATGCATGGGTAGAGGTTAAAGGCAAAAAAATGGCCGCACCAGAAATCTCAGCCAAAGTTATCGAAAAGATGAAAAAAACGGCTGAGGAATACCTTGGTGAAACCGTTACTGAAGCTGTTATTACTGTGCCAGCTTACTTTAATGATTCACAACGTCAAGCAACCAAAGACGCTGGTAAGATCGCAGGTTTAAACGTTAAGCGTATTATTAATGAGCCAACAGCAGCAGCACTTGCCTATGGCGTGGACAAACTTACCGGTGATAAAACCATTGCTGTATACGACTTAGGTGGTGGCACATTTGACGTGTCAATCATTGAGATGGAAGACATTGACGGCGAAAAACACTTTGAAGTACTGTCGACCAATGGTGATACTTTCTTAGGTGGTGAAGACTTCGATCAACGTATTATTGGCTATTTAGTCGATGAATTCAAAAAAGACCAAGGGGTTGATTTGACTAACGACCCGATGGCACTCCAGCGCCTCAAAGAAGCCGCTGAAAAAGCCAAAATTGAATTGTCATCATCGGAGCAGACTGAAGTGAACTTGCCTTACGTCACCGCAGATGCTTCTGGCCCTAAACACCTTAATATCAAACTCACACGTGCCAAGTTAGAATCATTGGTTGATGACCTATTGAAACGCACCATGGAACCTTGTAAGACTGCGCTCAAAGATGCAGACCTTGCAGGTAGTGATATCGATGAAGTTATCTTGGTCGGTGGTCAAACACGTATGCCTAAGGTTGGCAAAATGGTACAAGATTTCTTTGGTAAAGAGCCTAAACGTGATGTCAACCCAGATGAAGCGGTTGCTATGGGTGCAGCAATTCAAGCGGGTGTACTTGGTGGTGATGTTAAAGACGTGTTGTTGCTGGATGTAACGCCATTGTCTTTAGGCATTGAAACCATGGGCGGAGTTATGACTAAGCTGATTGAAAAGAACACAACCATTCCTACCAATGCAGCGCAAACATTCTCAACCGCAGCCGACAACCAATCTGCCGTCACTGTACACGTACTGCAAGGTGAGCGTGAAATTGCGAGTGCAAATAAATCGTTAGGTCAATTCAACCTCGAAGGTATTGATGCAGCCCCTAAAGGCCAACCACAAATTGAAGTAACGCTAGACATTGATTCAGATGGTATTTTAAATGTATCTGCCAAGGACAAAACCACTGGTAAAGAGCAGTCAATCACCATCAAAGCTTCATCAGGCTTAAGCGACGAAGAAGTTGAAAAGATGATCAAAGATGCACAAGTGCATGCAGAAGATGACAAAAAATTCCAAGAATTGGTCAGCACACGCAATATGGCGGATTCACTCATACACTCAACCAAGCAAACGCTAGAAGAGTTAAAAGACGAGGTGTCTGATGATGAAAAATCAGCCATTGAAACTGCAATTGATGAATTAGAAGCATCCATGAAAGGCGAAGATAAAGAAGCAATTGATGCTAAAGTTCAAGCCTTAAGTGAAAAAGCTCAACCTTTGGCTGAAAAAGCAAAAGCCAAAGCAGATACATCTGAAGATGAT
This sequence comes from Gammaproteobacteria bacterium, assembly GCA_015658965.1. Lineage (GTDB taxonomy): Bacteria > Pseudomonadota > Gammaproteobacteria > PS1 > Pseudothioglobaceae > Thioglobus_C. The sequence continues at coordinate 8,869 of DQNX01000157.1, read as the reverse complement.
GCTAAAGCGAGTGATGCAAGCGATGATGCAGGTGATGATGTAGTTGATGCAGATTTTGAAGAAGTGAAAGACGATAAATAATTTATCGATCGGTTATTAACAACAAACCTCCTTCAAATTTTATAATTTGGCGGGGGTTTTTTAATTTAAGGCAAACATGTCACAAAGAGATTACTACGAAGTACTAGGGGTTGATAAAGGCGCAGACGCTAAGCAAATTAAAAAAGCTTACAAGCGTTTAGCCATGAAACACCATCCTGATCGCAATGTGGACGATAAAGAAGCAGCTGAAACAAAGTTTAAAGAAATTCAAAAAGCTTATGCTATTTTGTCGGACGCACAAAAACGTCAAGCTTACAATCAGTTCGGTCATGCAGGGGTTGATGGTAGTGCTGGTGCTGGCGGGTTTAGTGGTGGTGGATATGGCGGTGGTGGGTTTGGTGATATCTTTGGCGATATCTTTGGCGGTGGTGGTGCGCAACCTGACAACCGTGGATCAGACCTACGCTACGACTTAGAGATTGATCTAAAAGAAGCGGCTGAAGGCACAACCGTTAAGATTCGTATTCCTAAAAATGAGACTTGTGATTCTTGCTCTGGATCTGGTGCAAAGCCTGGTACGTCAGTAAACACTTGCGGCACTTGTGGTGGCCATGGCCAAGTGCAAATGCAACAAGGCTTCTTTACGGTGCAACGCCCTTGTCATGATTGCTCAGGTACCGGTCAAAAAATTGCAAACCCTTGTGGCACTTGCCGAGGACAAGGCGTGGTGCGTAAGCAAAAAACCCTGTCTGTTAAGATTCCAGCCGGGGTTGATACCGGCAATCGTATTCGCCTTAGTGGCGAAGGTGAAGCGGGTTTACGTGGCAGTTCAAGCGGTGATTTATATGTGCAAGTGCATGTTAAAAAACACAATATTTTTCAACGAGAAGGCAATGATCTTTACTGCGAAGTACCGATTGATTTTGCTACAGCAACGATGGGTGACTCTATTGAGGTGCCAACACTCATTGGAAAACTAAAAATCAAAATACCTGCAGGCACGCAAACAGGTAAACTATTTCGTTTACGAGGTAAGGGTGTAGTCGGGCTTCGTAATAGTGGCACAGGTGATTTACTCTGTCAGGTAAAAATAGAAACACCAGTTAATTTAAATAAAAAACAACAACAACTACTCAAAGAATTTTCTGAATCTTGTGGTAAGAAACAACACCCCGAGTCCGATTCATTTTTTGGTAAAATGAAGTCATTTTTTGAATAATAAAACAAGGCTTAACAGTGAAAATCCAACAAATTAAAGCAAGAGAAGTTCTAGATTCTAGAGGCAACCCAACGGTAGAGGCCGATGTTATTTTAGACAATGGCGTTATCGGTAGTGCTATGGTGCCTTCTGGTGCATCAACCGGACAACGTGAAGCGCTCGAATTGCGCGATGGTGATAAGTCTCGTTACTTAGGCAAAGGCGTTTTAAAAGCCGTTGAATTTATTAATACCGAGATCAACCAAGCATTAATTGGTTTTGATGTTGCTGATTTAACTCAACTGGATCAAGCAATGATTGATCTTGATGGTACAGACACTAAGTCAAGACTTGGCGCCAACGCAATCTTGGCGGTATCGTTAGCAGCAGCACACGCTAATGCCAATGCCAAAAATCAACCTTTGTATCGCTCGTTGGATGTTGAGGGTGAGTTTCAATTACCTGTACCTATGATGAACATCATCAATGGGGGTGAGCATGCTAACAACAGTGTTGATATCCAAGAATTTATGATTATTCCTGCTGGCGCACCCAGCTTTAAAGAGGCGTTGCGCTATGGTACGGAAGTTTTTCACCATTTAAAATCAGTGCTGGAAGCACAAGGCATGAACACGGCAGTCGGTGATGAAGGTGGTTTTGCACCAGATTTAGACTCAAATGAAGATGCCATTAAGGTAATTCTAGAAGCAATTAAAAGTGCTGGATACGAAGCAGGCAAGGATATCTTTATTGGTATTGATGTAGCCAGTTCTGAATTCTATGCCGATGGAAAATACAATCTAACTTCTGAAAACAGGTCGCTCAGTTCTGAAGAGTTTGTCGATTATTTGGCTGATTGGGTAGAGAATTACCCGGTTATCTCTATTGAAGATGGTATGGATGAAAATGACTGGGACGGTTGGGATTTACTCACCAAAAAAGTGGGTGACAAAGTTCAGCTTGTTGGTGATGACTTATTTGTCACCAATGCCAGCATCTTATCCGAAGGTATTGAGAAAAATATTGCCAACTCAATTTTAATCAAAGTCAATCAAATTGGCACTTTAACTGAAACATTTAAAGCCATGTCAATGGCCACCAAAGCTGGTTACACTTGTGTAATGTCACATCGTTCTGGTGAAACCGAAGACACCACCATTGCAGATTTAGCAGTCGCAACCGGTTGTGGTCAGATCAAAACAGGCTCTTTGTCTCGCTCTGATCGTCTAGCCAAATACAACCGTCTACTTCGAATCGAAGAAGAATTAGGTTCAAAGGCAATTTACCCGGGACTTGATGCCTTCAATCATTTGAATTAAACTAAACACTCATTCATTTAATTTAAGAGAGGCCTTTTTTGGAAGAACTTTCAACCTTTTGGTTAGGTATAAGCCTATTCGGACTCATACTAGTCTCCGCCTTTTTCTCTGGCAGTGAAACCTCGATGATGGCGATCAACCGTTATCGTCTAAAAGCACTCAGTAATCAAAATAATACACAAGCTCAACGCACTGAAAGGCTGCTGGGTAATCTTGATAGTCTCATTGGCACCATTCTACTGGGCAATAATTTTGTCAATATTTTTGCCTCATCCATTGCCACCATACTGGCCATCAAACTTTGGGGTGAAGGCGCCATTGTCTATGCGTCAATCTTACTTACTTTTGTAATTTTAATCTTTGCAGAAACTACCCCAAAAACCTTTGCCGCTAAAAATCCAGAAAAAATTGCGCTACCTGCCTCAATCATCATTAGTGGCTTAATTACGCTTTTCAAGCCTTTTGTTTGGCTAATCTCACAACTATCAAATTTGATTCTGAAACTGTTGGGTATAAAAAACGAAGTACAAATTAACAACATTAGCTCAGAGGAGCTCAGAATGGTAGTGAACGATGCGAAACCGGTCATCGCTTCTAATTATCAAAAAATGTTACTCAATATCATTGACTTAGAAAAAGTCAAAGTAGAGGATATTATGGTTCCTCGTCATGAGCTCATTAGTGTCGATATTAACAATCACAGTGAAATTTTATCCCAACTACAGCGTATTCAACACACGCGGATATTAACCTTTGATGGCTCGCCAGACAACATTACCGGCGTACTGCATATGCGCGATGTGGTTAATCTATATGCCAAAGGCGAGTTTAATGTTGACAATATTTCTGAGCTAACTCGAAAACCTTACTTTGTCCCTGAAGGCACTTCATTGGCACATCAGTTGGCACATTTTCAAACACAGAAAAGGCGATTAGGCCTTGTAGTTGATGAGTATGGTGAAGTCAGAGGATTGGTGGTTTTGGAAGATATTTTGGAAGAAATTGTGGGTCAATTTACTTCAAATCAAAATGAAGCCATGGAAGAAGTGAGCCAACAAAAAGATGGTAGTTATTTAATTGACCCCAGAATTAGTATTCGCGAGCTCAACACCCTACTAGAAACCAACCTATCCGTCGCCAAAGCAAAAACACTTAACGGGCTTATTTTAGAAACTTTAAAAAGCATTCCAAAACGAGACATTAGTTTCAAGGTAGACAATGTGCTGATTGAAATTATACAAATTTCAGACCAAACCATTAAGCTGGTCAAATTAACAAAACTCTAGACTAGCGCTTGCCCCATTCTAACCACTTCTAATGCGCTCAAATTGAATGGGTTGTCTTGATTGGGGGAAAGCATAATGATGGTTGATCCCATGTTAAATCGACCCAATTCCTCGCCTTTTTTAAGCTGAATATCTTGGTCTTGGTAATCAAAATGCTGCACTTGTTTTTTATACGGTGGATTGATTTGACCTTGCCACACGGTTTGCATAGAGCCCACAAAAATAGCCCCCACTAAAACAAACGCGCATAAGCCAAATTGGGTTTCAAAATAACACACCACACGTTCATTTCGAGCGAATAGATTATCAACATTTTGCGCCGTTTGTTGATTGACTGAAAACAAATCACCTGGGATATAATCCATTGAAACCAGCTTGCCATCATACGGCATATGAATACGATGGTAATCTTTGGGTGAAAGATAAATCGTGGTAAAGAAACCATTGATAAATTCAGCAGATCGCGGATCGTTGGCTAACAATTGATCGACACTATAATCACGACCTTTGGCTTGTAGAATTTGTGTGTTGTTGATATTCCCTACTTGAGAAACAGTACCATCCACTGGGCAAATAATAGCGCTACTGGCAATCGGCCTGGCACTCGATTTAAGTGAACGGGTAAAGAAATCATTAAAGTGCTTATAGTCTTCTACCTGCTCGCGCCTTGCTTCAGATAAGTTAACTTGATAAGTTTTGACAAACCAATGGGTGAAGGTGTTTTTTAGCCAAACATTTTCAATGCGAGCAAAGCGGAACATGAGCCTTGAGAGCCAATGTTGCGGTAATAAGTATTGTAGAAAAACCATTAATTAATTTTAGCTTGAATAAAGGCCAGGGCATCGTCAAACTTAACTTCGATTTTATCTGCAGCATTTCTGGCTTTATACTCGACATTGCCATTGTCAGCATGCGTGTCGCTCAGTACCATTCTGTGCGGAATGCCTAATAACTCACTGTCGGCAAACATAATGCCAGCACGCTCCTTTCGATCATCAAGTAACACTTCGATACCAGCCTCTAAACATAGCTGATATAAGTCATCCGCCAGCGCTTTAACTCGGGTAGATTTATTGTAATTAATCGGCACAATCACCAGTTGGAATGGAGCAATCGATTCAGGGAAAATAATACCTCGATCATCATAATTTTGCTCAATCGCTGCTGCAATCACGCGCGTTACGCCAATGCCATAACAACCCATGGTGGTCGTAACTGCCTTACCACCTTCGCCAATCACGTTGGCTTTCATAGCGGCTGAGTACTTAGTGCCCAACTGGAAAATATGCCCGACTTCAATACCACGTTTAATCACTAGTTTACCTTTTCCATCTGGAGAATCATCACCCTCCACCGCATTGCGCAAATCTGCCTCACTAAACTCAATACCTTGCCAATTAACGCCGGTTAGGTGTTTATCCCATTCGTTGGCGCCGCAAACAAAATCACACAGGTTGCTGGCTGAATAATCCACCAACAAATCAATACCCAAACCCTTAACGCCGATAAAGCCTTTTTTCAAGTCTAATGATTTAATTTCTTCATCCGTAGCCAGCTCAAATTCGCCAAGTAAGTTGTGCGCTTTTATTTCATTAAGCTCATGATCACCTCGAAGTGCAAGTGCTTTAAAGCCTGCTGAAGTTTTGACAATCAGGGTTTTAATACAGCTTGAAGGTGCAACAGACAAAAACTGCGCGACGTCATTAATACTGGTTTTTTTCTTGGTGATAACCTCTAATTCTTGCGCACTAGGCCGACAGGTTTGCACTTGTTTGGCAAAAGCTACTTTCTCAACATTGGCCGCATAATTTGACTCATTTGAAAAGCAAATTTCATCCTCACCACTATCTGCCAAGACATGAAACTCGTGCGAAGCATCGCCGCCAATAGAGCCAGAATCAGCCAATACTGGACGATAATCAAGCCCCAAGCGATCAAATATTTTGCAATAAGTTTGGTGCATTAGATCATAAGTTTGTTGCAATGATGCTTGATCTAGGTGAAAAGAATAAGCATCTTTCATAATAAACTCTCGCGAACGCATAACGCCAAATCTAGGGCGAATTTCATCTCTAAATTTGGTTTGCACCTGGTAAAAACTCATGGGTAATTGCTTATAACTTCGAATGTATTGCGCCGCAATATTGGTGATCACCTCTTCATGCGTTGGCCCCATGCAAAATTCACGACCATGGCGATCCTTAAAACGCAACAACTCTGGGCCGTATTCGTTCCAACGGCCTGATTCCTGCCAAAGCTCTGCCGGCTGAGTCACCGGCATTAATACCTCTTGCGAGCCTGCTTTATCCATTTCTTCACGAATAATGGCTTCAACTTTTTTAAGCACTCTAACGCCCATTGGCAAATAAGAATACAAGCCAGAAGCCAATTTGGAGATAAGCCCCGCACGAATCATTAATTGGTGTGAAATAATTTGTGCGTCATTCGGCGCTTCTTTTTGGGTCGGAATTAACAGCTGCGTTGTTTTCATATAAAATGAAAGGGTGGTTTATAAATAATAACGCTAATTTTACCCGAGCAACCTTACTATGATTGAAATTCAAACACTATTTATTTACGCCATTCCAGTTTTGTTGGCTATCACCGTGCATGAGACCGCTCACGGCTGGGTTGCTTCCTTATTGGGTGATCATAGCGCTCTAATGATGGGCCGGCTAACACTCAATCCTATCAAGCATATTGACCTAGTTGGCACGATTTTAGTGCCTGCATTTTTATATTTTACTGCTGGGTTTATTTTTGGCTGGGCCAAACCCGTACCCGTTAACTTTAACGCCTTAAGATCACCAAAACGAGACATGTTGTGGGTGGCTATTGCCGGCCCTATGAGTAATCTTCTCATGGCTATTTTTTGGTTAATCACCTTCTTTATAGCCATAACTATTGACTCTTTATTCTTAGGAGCCATGGCGCAAGTAGGTATTCAAATAAACTTATTACTTGCTGTGTTAAATTTAATCCCTCTGCCACCACTTGATGGTGGTCGCGTTATGAGCTCACTATTACCACCCAAGATATCTTATCAATATGATCAACTAGAGCCTTACGGCCTATTCATTTTGTTAGGTTTGTTGTTTTTGGGTATTTTTCAAACAATTATTCTGCCGATTGTACAATCGATTCAAAATTGGGCCTATTCATTAATAGGTCTAGTTTAATGTGACTTATGAACAACAACTAATACTCAAATTCTGAACCCACTTTGGCGTTTTCAGCACATTATATGGCCAACCGTTTACTTTCTATTGGTGGGTTTGTCTGATTTACCAAGCTTAAATTTGGTTAACCTAATTATTGTTAATTTATTAGGTTAACTTAATTTTTTTCTTAGCAGCTCGTTCAATAATTTAGGATTGGCCTTGCCTTGGGTGGCTTTCATTGCTTGACCTACAAAAAAGCCTAAGATTTTTTCATTGCCTGATTTGAACTGCTCAACTTGCGGGGAATTATTGGCAATAATTTCATCGACAATTGCCTCGATTGCACCTGTATCAGTCATTTGTTTGAGGCCCTTAGATTCGATAATATCATCGGCACTGCCTTCACTGTCCCACATGGCTTTAAAAACATCTTTGGCAATTTTTCCAGAAACCGTATCATCACTAATACGCGTAATAAGCAGTGATAATTGCTGTGCAGAAACGGGTGAATCTTGGATTTCAATTTGACTTTTATTGAGTGCAGCCGCCAGCTCACCCATTGCCCAGTTTGCACATAATTTAGCATTAGATTCGTTGCCGGCCAGCATTGTTTCAAAATAATCTGCCAAAGCCTTTTGCGAAGTTAACACATCAGCATCATATTCATTGAGTCCGAGTTGAGCAATAAACCTGGCTTTTTTCTCAACCGGGAGTTCTGGCAAATCGGCCTTAATCGATGCCATCAACTCGTCAGAAATTTCAACGGGTAATAAATCAGGATCTGGGAAATAGCGATAATCATTCGCCTCTTCTTTAGAACGCATTGAGCGTGTCTGATGCTTAACTGCATCATACAGTCGTGTTTCTTGCGCAACCTTACCACCCTCTTCAAGAATGTCTTGTTGGCGCTCAACCTCTAAATTAATCGCACGTTCTAAAAATTTAAATGAATTGATGTTTTTGAGTTCAGCTCGGGTGCCAAGTTTTTCTTGGCCCATGGGACGAATAGAAACATTGGCATCACAACGGAAAGAGCCTTCTTGCATATTACCATCACAAATTTCTAAATACTGAACCAAAGCATGAATTTTTTTAGCGTAGGCAACTGCCTCTTTAGCGCTACGCATATCAGGGTCAGACACGATTTCAAGCAAAGGCGTGCCTGCACGGTTAAGATCAATAGCGGTATAGTCATCAAACATATCATGGATCGACTTGCCCGCATCTTCTTCTAAATGGGCGCGAGTGATGCCAACTACCTTGGTTATTTCACCAACCGTAATATCAATTTTACCTTCGCCGACAATCGGCAGATCCATCTGTGATATCTGATAACCTTTAGGCAAGTCAGGATAAAAATAATTTTTACGATCAAAAATATTACGCTGATTAATATGCGCACCAACCGCCAAACCAAATTTAATGGCCTTATTAACCGCCTCTACATTGAGTACTGGCAAAACACCGGGCAGCCCTAAATCAACGGCGCAAGCTTGAGAGTTTGGTGGCTGACCAAACTTGGTAGAGGCTGATGAAAATATCTTAGATTTAGTACTAAGCTGCGCATGAATTTCTAAACCAATAACTGTTTCCCATTCCATACTAACTCTCCTGTGGCGTTTTCTTATGCCAATCAGTTTGCTGTTGGAACTGATGCGAGATATTAAGTAGTTTTGATTCAGACCAGTAATCACCAATCAGTTGCAACCCTACGGGTAAATTCTGCGCAAAGCCAGCTGGAATACTCATGCCTGGCAAGCCCGCTAGATTTGCACTTAAAGTATAAATATCGGCTAAATACATTGATACCGGATCTTTGACTGAACCTAAATCAAAAGCTGTGGTTGGTGACACAGGACCCAT
>DQNX01000104.1 GCA_015658965.1 Gammaproteobacteria bacterium | reverse complement strand
GACACGGTAGAATATTTAGATGTTAAATTTTTTCACTTTGATGAGTGGCAATAGAATTCATTTATGGCAAAAGCAAAAATAGAGTTTGTATGTAGGGCCTGTGGTGCATCGCACCCACAATGGGCAGGACAGTGTTTAGAGTGTAAAGCCTGGAATGTCTTGGAAGAAGTGGTAGCATCCCAAACAACCTCATCAAAGCCTGAAATTCTTAAAGACCTACCACCCTCCAAGGTTCAAAATCTAGCTGATATTAAGCAGGAAAATTCAGTCAGATTATCAACTGGCTTGAGTGAGCTTGATCGTACGCTAGGCGGCGGTTTGGTTGATGGCTCGGTGGTGCTGATTGGTGGCGATCCGGGCATTGGCAAGTCCACCCTAATCTTGCAAGCCATGGCGGCGATCAATAAGAGCAACACGACTTTATATGTAAGTGGTGAGGAGTCGGCACAGCAGATCAGTGATCGCGCGATTCGCTTGGGCATTAACGAAGATATTTTGTTACTGAGTGAAACCCATCTAGAAAAAATCATTAAGTTGGCCAAACAAGTTCAGCCCAAAGTAATTGTGATTGATTCGATTCAAACCATGGTAACAGACGGCTCAAGTTCGGCGCCAGGATCGGTCACCCAAGTGCGCGATTGCGCGGCGCAACTGACGCAATATGCCAAACAAACCAACACCATTTTATTGATGATTGGCCATGTGACCAAAGGCGGCGCCTTGGCAGGCCCAAGAATTCTTGAGCATATGGTGGATGCAGTGCTTTATTTTGAAGGTGATGCGGGCGGGCGCTACCGCATTATTCGTGCGGTTAAAAATCGTTTTGGTGCGATAAATGAAATCAGCGTTTTTGCCATGGGTAAAAGTGGCTTACAGCAAGTTGAAAACCCTTCAGCAATTTTCTTGTCTAATCAAGCCAAGCCCTCGCCAGGCTCGATGGTAATGGTGACGCGCGAGGCCACGCGTCCGCTGATGGTTGAAGTACAAGCTTTGGTTGATCAAGCGCCTGGCAACCCTAAGCGCGTTAGCGTGGGTTTGGAGCAAAATCGCCTTGCCTTGCAATTGGCCATATTGCACAAGCACGGCGGCGTGGCAACGCACGATCAAGATGTATTTGTGAATGTGGTGGGCGGCATTAAAGTTAACGAAACTGCCTCTGATTTGGTGGTAATGCTGGCGATTATGTCGAGCTTAAGGGATCGGGTTATTCCCAAAGATTGGATAGCATTTGGCGAAGTGGGCTTAACGGGTGAGGTGCGCCCGGTTTACAATGCGGATGAGCGTCTGTCAGAAGCGCAAAAACATGGCTTTAAGGTGGCAATCATACCTAAGGGCAATCTGCCCAAAAAGACGCCTAAAGGGCTAAAAATTGTTCCAGTCGAATATCTGTACCAAGCTTTGCAATACATGGCTGAAAACACCTAGTCCTTTTTTACAACCATACCCAGTTTGGGTGTAGAAAAGAGGGCTACAGATCAATGCCTTTTTGCGCTTTGATGTTCGCCCTAAAAGCGTGCTTAATATCTTTAATCTCACTGATAGTATCAGCAATATCAATCAAGCTTTTTGACGCAGCTCGACCGGTGATCACCACGTGTTGATTGATTGGTCGATTGTTAAGCGCACTTAAGATTTGCTGCTCGTCTAGGTATTTGTAGCTAATCATATAGGTGAGCTCATCAAGTACCACCAAATCGATGGATTCATCTTCTAAGTAGGCAAGGGCTTTTTTCCAGGTTTCAACTGCCATGGCTGTGTCATAGGCTTTGTCTTGGGTGTCCCAGGTAAAGCCGGTTTTCATAAATACAGTTTGAACATTGGGCTGCTTGGCAAGAAAAGCATCTTCGCCGGTAGTTTGCACGCCTTTTAAAAACTTGGCAATGCCGACTTTCATGTCATAGCCCAGTGCTCGGCAAATCATACCCAAAGCTGAGGAAGACTTACCTTTGCCGTTGCCGGTTAATAGTACGATAATACCTTTGTCGATATTGGCATCTTCTATGCGAGCATCAATGTGCGCTTTCTTGCGCTGCATTCTGGCTTTGTATTGATCATCTGACACCGGTTTTACTTAGATTTTTTTGGCCGAGAAGTAAGAGATAAATGAATAGCGATGATTAAGGGTAAATACGATTGACACCGCAACCATCCAGAAAAGCACTGGAGGGATTCCAACCACTGACCACTGCGCCGCATAAGATGCAAAATTTGTCCAGCCGGTTTTTGCATAAGTGGCAGTAAAGAAGTAATAGCTTGAAGTGGCCACCAACCACTGCGTACTTGTTGCAGCGATAATAATCAATGCATTTTTTGCAATGCTGGCATCAATATTTAAACTACTGATGTGCCTGCCTACCCAAAAAATACCATAATAAGTCAATGGCAGAATGCTATAAGCCGGGGTGATGCAATTAGCGCTAATGCCTTCATGCACAATTGCGTAATTATCAATCGCCACAGCAGCGACAACAATCACCAAAGCCGTCCAAAATTTGCGCAAGTAAATGCCTGCGATAAACAAGGCTGGAATGGTAAAGTCAGGCAAGTGCACCAAGCTGTCTAGCCAATTGACATGCCCGCGAGTAGCGATCATTAAAAGCACCATGATAAACACAGCGAAAATGGCTTTAGTTTTGTTGATTTGATTTGTCATTTGAAATCCTGTGTGTCAAGTTAATGGTTTTATTATAGTCAATATTATTGCCAATCGGTAAAGACAAAGCCATCCCGTTCAATGGTTTCCCCTTGGGTGATGTCAATAGGACTGCTAAAATCTGGCGAATCATACACAAATGTATGAAATTCACCATTCTCTCCGCAAGGGTCAGCTTGCTTTGGTAGCCTGTCTAGTAGATTTTGATCAAATCCATGCCTAGCAAAATCAACCGATATTTGCTGGGGATCAATGCAAGTAATCTTAGCCTTAATGCCAACTTCAATAATCATTTTAGCCAGTTTGGCGGTAACAATACCCCAACAAGGGAATATTGGCTCAATACCCGTGCCTTGCATTTGCGCAATCCGATAATCACGAATATCTTCAAGATACAAGTCCCCAAAAGCCATGTTCTCAATTTTATCCTTTTTTATCTTATCGATAAACTCACCCATGATTCTTGAATAATCAGCATTAGAGCAAGGGTAAGGAATTTCGATAATATACAGCGGCAGACCAATTTGCTTGGCTTGTTCCTTTAATAAATGCATCCGTACTGCGTGCATAGCCACACGTTCAAACTTTTGGTTAACCGTGGTAAAAAGACCCAGCAGATTAATACCCGGATCTTTTAACAATAGATGCAAAGCATAAGCACTGTCCTTACCGCTACTCCAAGATAGTAGAGTGTGTTTAGAAATTGTAAGTCAACCCTACTTTAATGTTTCTAGTGTAGCTAGTTGGATATACAACATTAGCGTTAGTAGAGTTATAGTCTCCTAGTAAGGTAGCATGCTTTTCTTTAAAAAAGTTCTCTATGTCTAAGGAGAAATTCACATCATTAGAGTAGTTGTAGGCATAACCTATGTCTGTTGAATTAAAAGCTTTAGTTTTATTTGTGTTTGTATTAGAAAAATCTTCTTCTGCGTGCGCCTCACTTCTGTATTTATGTTTAAGAATCAGTGTTGAGTTGTCAAATAATTTGAATTTAATATTGGCCGCAATGGTGTGCTTTGAAACGCCAGGCTGTGTTTTCCCATTAAATGAACCTCTGTCTTCAGTTTTATCTTCCGAGTCGATGACCGCATCTACATAACTGTAGTTGACACTGGTTGTAATTTTAGGATTGATGATGTTTTTAATATCTATTTCAATGCCAGTTTTGTGAGATTTATCTAGATTTGAATTGGTTCCAAGATGGTTAGGTGAGATGCTATTTTGTTTGTGCAAGTATATTTCATTATTTAAATTAGATCTAAATAATGTTAATTTGGTTTTACTGTTAGCATTGATATAATTTAATCCAACATTTAAAGTTTTACTTGTCATTGGCTTGATAAATCCATCGAATATACTATCGCCAACTCCAGAATCATATTTAAATGCAGTATTTATATCGTATGCTTGAAATGCTTTATTGTAGTTAGAGAAAATTGATAAACCATCGCTCAGTTTTTTATTAAAACCAAAGTTATAGGCTATTAAATCATGATTCCCGGTGGCAGAAGTTTTATTATAAAAATAATCAATTTTTTCACTTCTAAATCCAGCAACATAGGTCTCGTCATTTAATGAGTGCTTGACTTGGATGAAATAACCTTTGTTGTCTTTGGTTGTTAATTTGTCAAAGCTAGATGAATTCCATGATTTTTCCTTTCTTTCACCATAAGATTTAGAGATGCCACTGTTAATTGCTATATTTTTGTT
>DQNX01000077.1 GCA_015658965.1 Gammaproteobacteria bacterium | reverse complement strand
TAGTGATGGGAGTGGTCGACCGCTTTCAAGCTGAGGATTTGGCTATTTTTGGCCCAACGAAAGCCGCCTCTCAACTTGAAGGCTCTAAAGCTTTTTGTAAAGATTTTCTTGATCGAAACAACATTCCAACCGCTTACTACGATGTATTCACGCAGACACAGCCGGCGATTAAATATGTAGAGAAAAAAGGCACGCCGATTGTCATTAAAGCCGATGGTTTAGCCGCAGGCAAAGGCGTCATTATCGCCAATACCGAGCAAGAAGCCATTGATGCAATTAACGACATGCTTGAGGGAAATCGTTTTGGTGAAGCGGGTTCGCGCGTGGTTATTGAAGAGTTTTTAGTGGGCGAAGAGGCCAGCTTTATTGTGATGGTCGATGGCAAAAACATCTTGCCAATGGCAACCTCGCAAGACCACAAAGCGCGTGACAAAGGCGATAAAGGCCCGAACACAGGTGGTATGGGTGCCTACTCGCCCGCACCGATTGTCACTGATGAAATTTTTCAAGCGGTGATGGATCAAGTGATTCGCCCAACGGTTGATGGCATGGCGCTTGAGGGTAATTCATACACAGGATTTTTGTATGCAGGACTGATGATCGACGAGCAAGGAAACTCTAAGGTTTTAGAATACAATTGCCGCTTTGGTGATCCAGAAACTCAGCCAATTATGATGCGCCTTAAGTCTAATTTAGCGGATCTTTGCTTGCTCGGCGCCAAAGGTAAACTGGATGAAGCGAGTATTGAATGGGATGAGCGTAGCGCCATGGGTGTGGTGTTAGCCGCTAATGGCTACCCTGATGCGTACCCATCAGGCGAGGCAATTGGTTTGCCACAAGATACCAATGAAGCCAAAGTTTTTCATGCCGGCACTAGGATGGATAACAATAAAGTGGTTACCAGTGGCGGGCGCGTGCTATGTGCAACTGCATTGGGCGCTGACACTAAAGCCGCCCAGGCCAATGCTTATGCATTGCTTGAAAAAATCAATTGGCCCACCGCGTACTATCGTACTGATATCGGCTTTAAGGCGCTATAGATTTGATTATTGTTGGGGTTGATGAGGCGGGTCGCGGGCCGTTAGTGGGCTCGGTATTGGCGGGTGCGGTTATTCTTCCTGTTAATTTTGATCTACCAGAATTGACCGACTCTAAAAAACTCAGCGAGAAAAAACGCGAAAATCTGTATCAGCTGATTACCCAACAATGTCAGTGGGCGGTGGGCGAAGCCAGCCCTCAAGAGATTGATGAAATTAATATTTTGCAAGCCACCATGCTGGCGATGAAGCGTGCCGTTGATAATTTAAATTGTCAATATGATCGAGTTTTAGTCGATGGCAATCGTTGCCCAGATTTGCCCGATTGCACGGCAATTATTAAAGGTGATTTAACGCAGCCGGTGATTTCAGCCGCCTCGATTATTGCCAAAGTAACCCGCGACAGGCAAATGATTGAGTTAGACCGTCAATATCCAGAGTATGGTTTTGCTAGGCATAAAGGCTATGGCACCAAGGCGCATTTAGCAGCGTTGAAAATTCATGGCGCAATTGCACAACAGCATCGATTTTCGTTTTCTCCAATCAGCAGGCTGATTGACTAAAGGGCGCCTCTATGTGTGATTACTTCCTTTGCGTGAGCTAAAACGGCGTGCCTTCAGTGTTGCCGCCCAATGCTCTAAGTTGCCTTTTAAGTTCTGCCTTTTTGGCGTCTAATTCTGCTTGTTGTTTTTCCAGCTCGATTTTTTTAATGGCATTAGCTTCCCTTTGGCGATCGCGATCAATTTCTGCAGCTGGGCGAGTTTTTATGTAGTCAAATAGCTTAACTACCTTGCGTACACCTTTTGCTTTTGCGGCTGTTTTTGCGGCTTTATCCGCTTCGCGTTTGGTGATTTGACCCATAAGGTAAATCACTTGGTTTTCGGTCATCACTTTGACATGAGTTGGGTGGAAAACCTCTTGATCGTAAAAGAGGGCTTCAACTTGTGTGGTAATCGCTGCGTCTTTTATGCGACTTAAATAACCCCTGTTCGGGCCAACAACGATTTCATTGATGACACTTTTAATTTTTGGATCAACGACTTGTATTTGTTTAACAATATAGCTACGTAGCGCATTGTTTGGCGCTTCACCGGCCGCTAAAACAACACGATCAAACGACATAAAGTTAACATGCGCATCGCCCAGTGCTGGATCTGCACTTGACCATGCCAATAGTCTTAGCCCAATTGTTTTATCATCAATGACTTCACCTGTTGTGCGTCTTTCGTTAGTGATATTAACCGCAGTACTGACAGTGGATACAGTAGTAACGCAACCACTAAGAAAAATTGAGCCCAGAATAAGGCTGGGTAAAAGCAGGGTTTTTATCATCATAACATTACGCCTCGAAAGCATTTTTTATCCAATTAATTGTAGGATATTTTAAATAAGATTCTACACCGACAACATCAAACCGACAGATAAATTCTTGATACTTTGAATGTCGTTGAAGGTAGTACTGTGCAGTGCGAATGAGTTTGGCCTGTTTGTGGCGATCGACCGACTCAGTGGCTGAGCCAAATTGGGTATTTTGACGATAACGAACTTCAATAAAAACTAATGTCTGCTCTGATTTATCAAGCATAATAATGTCTATTTCACCCGCTTGAGTTAAATAGTTTTGTTCAATGAGTTCGAGGTTGTGTTTGCACAGGTATTTAAGTGCAATGGTTTCAGCCTGATTGCCCACTTGTCGTTTAAAGCTAAACATAAATTATGTCGTTATATATTGTTGCCACACCGATTGGAAATTTAGATGATATCACTTTTAGGGCGATTGAAACGCTAAAAACTGTCGATGTTATTTTGGCGGAAGACACGCGCCACAGCAAACGACTGTTAAATCATTATGACATCTCCACACCGATGCGCGCAT
>DQNX01000020.1 GCA_015658965.1 Gammaproteobacteria bacterium | reverse complement strand
TGATTTAAAGGACAAAAAAATAGCTTAGTTTTTACACTAAGCTATTTTTAGAATATGGTATCGCCTAGGGGAATCGAACTCCTCTTACCAGGATGAAAACCTGGGGTCCTAACCGATAGACGAAGGCGACATACACTTTTCTTGCTTTTTTGGTGGAGCTAAGCGGGATCGAACCGCTGACCCCGACACTGCCAGTGTCGTGCTCTCCCAGCTGAGCTATAGCCCCAAGAATTTCCCAAAAAACTGGTTGCCAAGCAAAAGATGTAAATTATAGACTCTAAGACAAATTAGTCAAGTCCAGTTTGGTAAAATGTTTGTATTATCTTATTGAAAATAATATCATGCTAGAAAAAACCTTTACTGAAAAAACCTATACTTTGGAAATTCTCTACCATGTGGGCACTTATGAAAATTCCATTCATTTTGTCTTTGATCACGCTTCTAAAACGTGCGCCATTATTGATCCGGCTTGGGAGGCTGATTTGTTTATTCAAAAAATTACCGACAAAGGTTACACCCTCACCGATATCTGGCTCACCCATTGGCACAATGATCACATGAATGCCGTTGATGAAATCGCTGAAAAAACGGGTGCGAAAATCACTGCTGGTATCAACGAGATGCGTTATTTGCACCTCAAGCACGCTGTTACCACGGTCGTCGATGATAACGATACGGTGACTTTAGGAAACACCAAAGCAACCATCATCAATACCCCTGGGCATACGGCCGGTGGCATTTGCTACTTACTGGATGGGCATTTGATTGCAGGTGACAGCTTGTTTGTGTATGGGGCAGGACACTGTGCGATGCCAGGCGCTGATGCGGGTGTGTTGTTTCATTCACTACAAAAATTAAAACAAGTGGCGGATGAAGTGTTATTGCACTGTGGACACGATTATGGATCAAAAATCACCAGCACCATGGCAGAGCAAAAATCAGGCAATCCTTTCTTAATGATTGATAATGAAGCTGATTTTATCCGTTATCGTAATCAAATTCACGATGGTTATCGCAGCTATCCAATGCAGCCTGTGAGCCAACAAGAGCTTGACGCCCTATTATGATTGGTTTTTTTGGCGGCTCATTTGACCCGGTCCATTTTGGCCATTTAAAAAACGCAACAACACTTAAAAAACAACTGAATTTATCGGCCTTGTTTTTAATGCCTTGTGCTGCACCTGTACACAAAAATGCACTTAATTTTTCCAATGCTCAACGCCTTGAAATGTTGCAACTGGCGACTCAAGTGTTTGACGAATTGTCGATTGATTTGCGTGAAATTAACCGAGACAGCGCTTCTTATACGATTGAATCTTTGATTGACATTAAATGCGAATATGCAGACACGCCTATTTGTTTGATTGTTGGTATGGATAGCTTTATCAACTTACACACCTGGAAAGATTATCAAGACTTTCATCAGTACGTACACCTTGTGGTGATGGCACGGCCAAACCATCAAGCGCTAGAGGTATCGCACGCTTTTACACGTACCAAGAACATTAACGAATTGCACAATCAGACCTCGGGTCTGCTTTATTTTGCTGATACTGAATTGCTCAACATCTCTTCCAGTGAAATTCGAGGTATTCTGTTCAATGCCGCCTCGAGTGGTAAAATAGGTGCGCAACAAAGTCTATCTGGGCTATTACCAGACCCCATTATTCATTACCTACAACACTTATGAAATTAAAAGATCAACTCAAAGTCATCACCGGCATCATTGAAGAACTCAAAGGCGAAGATATTATTACCTTAAAGGTGTTGGCGCAAAGCGCTGACATTGAAGCCATCGTTATCGCCACAGGGCGTTCCACACAACATGTACGTGGTATTGCCAACAACATCAAAATTGAGGCCAAGCGCTTAGGCATGAAAGTTGTTGGCATTGAAGGCACTGAAACCGGCCACTGGGTGCTGGTCGATTTGGCCGAAGTGGTCGTGCATATCATGACAGAAAAAACTCGAGAATTCTACAAAATAGAAAGACTTTGGTCTGGTGCTGAGATTGCTGACGACTGATTAAAGAATGCAAATAAAACTGATTGCGATTGGAAAAAAAATGCCTGATTGGATACAAACTGGCATCAATCACTATCAAAAGCAACTGCCTGCTTCGCTAAACTTTGAATTGATCACGCTTGATGCGCAAAAACGCAAAGGTAAAAATATTGATCAAATTAAGGCATTAGAGGGCAACCTGCTGATTAAAGCCACGCAAGGATCAAGCTTGGTGATTGCCTTTGACGAAAAAGGCAAACAACACAACACCAAAGACATTGCTAAAAATATGAAAAATTGGCAACAAAATGGCGACAATGTGGCCTTGTTAATTGGTGGTGCAGACGGTTTGTCTACTGCTTGCAAGCAACACGCTAGCCAGCTGTGGGGGTTATCAAACTTAACCTTGCCACACTCTATGGCCAGATTGTTCGCAGTAGAACAAATTTATCGCGCTCACTCACTATTAACCAACCACCCGTATCATCGGGAATAATCATGCGGAAAGCCTTGCTTTCCTACTTAGGAGAAAAATATGAAATTAGAACTGATTAGCTTTAAACTCTGTCCCTTTGTGCAGCGCGCCATTATTATCTTAAAAAAACAAAACATTGATTACGACATCACTTTTATCAATCCAATGGATCCGCCTGATTGGTTCAAAGAAATATCACCCACAGGTCAAGTGCCGTTATTAAAAGCCGATGATGAAGTGATTTTTGAATCCAGTGTTATTAGTGAGTTCGCCAATGACATCAGCAAAAATGATTTACATCCGAACGATCCCATACAAAAAGCCAAAAATCGTGCTTGGATTCAGTTTTCATCCAGTCTGTTTGATGAGTTGTTTAACTTGGTCACTGGCGATAAAGACACTTATACCAAAGCCAAAAAATCGTTGTTTGAAAAACTGGCTAAAGTTGAGTCCGTTAAAGACAAGGGTGTGTTTTTTAATGGCGCTGATTTTGCCATGATCGATGCCGCTTTTGCCCCTATCTTTATGCGTTTATCCTGGATAAATGAATTTACTGACAATGCGTTATCCCTGAGTGAATTTAGCAACTTAAGCGCCTGGAGTGAGGCAATTTTAGCCATTGACGCGGTTAAAGATTCAGTGTCCGAAGGTATCGATGATGTTTACTATTCTAATATTGAAGCACGTGAAGGTTACTTATCAACTTTGTTGGTTGATGAGTAGTCGCTTACAAAATCGCTAAAATATTCTCAGGCGGTCGTCCAATTGCAATGCCTTTATCGGTTTTAACAATCGGGCGCTCAATCAATATGGGGTGATCAACCATCGCTTGAATGAGTTGCGCTTCGCTGAGCGATTCATCATCCAAATGGTTTTCTTTATAAGGTGCTTCAAAAGTACGCATTAGCGATCTAGGGTCCATTTTTAACGCATCAAGTAAGGCCTTTAACTCGGTCACACTGGGCGTATTTTCAAGATATTTAATTACTTCGAAGTCTAGGCCTTTTTCTTCTAAAATAGCTAAGGTTAGTCTAGATTTTGTACAGTTTGGATTATGATAAATTTTTACACTCATTATTAAAAAACCGATTATGAAAAAAATTCTTATTATACTCGCTCTTATTTTTCCTTTAACTAGCGTTCAGGCAATTACCATTGACGAGATTAAAGAAAAAGCTCAGGCCTTGTGGCAAAACGAAAAATCAATTAAATTGCCTAATTTTTCAGTGGTAGACACGAATGGCAACACACACAACAATGAAACAACCAAAGGTAAATATTTAGTGATAAATTTTTGGGCTACTTGGTGTCCACCTTGCTTAAAGGAAATCCCTGCTTTTGTAGAATTCTACGACAAAAACTCTGAAATAGTTGAAATACTAGGCTTGGATTACGAACAAGCTGACAAACAGGTGATTGCCGAATTTACTGACACCTATATGGTGAATTACCCTATTATTTTATTTGAAGGCGATAACAGCACCGAGTTCGATAAGTTTGGCGATGTATTTGGCATGCCAACTACTTATATCTACGACCCAGAGGGAAAGTTGGTTGATTTTCGCATGGGTGAAATCGATATTGCTGTACTAGAAAAGGCAATTCTTTAATAAAGACCTTTACATCAGTTTGCAAAGGCCTCTAATGACATCCAAGTTTTAGATTCGCCATTCTCATCTCGTACCAATTTTGGCACTAAGTAACCACTCAGTTTTTTCTGCAATTGTTGGTGCAATTCAATTGCACGCTCATCACTGATTAAAAAATGCTCTGCGCCGCTAACCTTGTCTAACATGTGTAAGTAATACGGCAAGATACCTGCATCGAATAACTTCAAACTTAGTTGTTTTAAGGTGCTTAAGTCGTCATTAACCCCCTTTAACAACACAGATTGATTGAGTAGAGTCACGTTTACAAAATTTCCAATATTTTTAACAAATGCTGTCGATATTTCATTTTCATGGTTAATATGCGTCACTAAAACCACTTTTAACGCGGTTTTGGCCAATAATTCGACCAATTTATGGGTTATTCGGCTGGGTGTTACCACAACCGATCGAGAATGGATACGCAATAACTTAACGTGCTTAATATTTTCAATATTTTTGATGAGTTTTTCGAGTTTCTCATCGTTCAAACTTAAAGGATCGCCACCACTCAAAATCACCTCATTAATGCGCGTATGGGTACGAATATAATCCTCAATCGCCAACCAATTGCTCATCGCATCATGACCAGAATAATCAAAATTTTGCCTGAAACAATATTGACAATGGATCGCACACACACGAGAAGTGATTAACAGCACTCGGTTAGGGTACTTATGAATCAGCCCAGCAACTGGGGCGTACTGTTCGTCTTCCAAAGGGGACGAGCTAAATTCTGATTGGCTTTGTGTGTTTTTAAAAGGGATAACTTGCTTTAATAAAGGGTCGTTTGGATTGTTCTTATCAATCAGATTGGCAAATTCTAATGGGATTTTGATGGGAAAATGGTTGTCCTCAACACCTGATATTTGAAAAAAATCATGGCACTGGTCAGCGCCTTTGAGAGTGTGTCGTGAATTGTGCTGCCAATCGCTCATGTTTAGACATAAAAAAGCCCCAAAAAAAGGGGCTTTTTTTAAATTATCATTACTTAAGTTTTAGCAAAAGTTGGCGAAATTTTCACCTGTATGAGATTTTCCATCTTCAAATCCAGACTCCCATTCGTCGGTAATTCTTTGCTCTTCAAGCTCGGGATTATTTAAAAAACCAGCAACCCAGCCTTGAATATAGTTGTCGTTTACGCCCATTTCTTCCATTGTTTTAACACCTTCGTAGTAAGTCATTGCGGATACTCCTTATTTTTTACAGTAATAATGTTT
>DQNX01000098.1 GCA_015658965.1 Gammaproteobacteria bacterium | reverse complement strand
GGTGAAATGAATGCCATATTACAAGGCGCTTACTTTATGCTGGCCGCACGTTCAGTTGGTCTAGATTGTGGTCCAATGATTGGTTTTAACAATGAAACACTCGACCAAGAATTCTTCAGCGACGGAAAAACTAAATCCATCTTTCTTTGCGCAGTTGGACAAGGTGATCACACTAAAATTTTCCCAAGAAGTCCACGCTTAAGTTTTGATGAAGCTTGTGAGATTATTTAGTTATTAAACCACTTGTCCTGCTGCCCAGCCAGACGACCAAGCCCATTGGAAGTTATAGCCACCCAACCAGCCGGTAACATCCACTGTTTCACCAATAAAATACAGACCAGGATGCTTGTTTGATTCCATGGTTTTGGAGGATAGCTCGTTGGTTTCAACACCACCTGTACACACTTCAGCGGTGCGCATGCCTTCGGTGCCACTAGGGCGCAACACCCAATTGTTTAATGTTGCCCCCAGCATCTTTAAATCACTTTGTTTAATTTGACCTAAAGGCAAATTTGATAGATGCTGGTCCGTTAAAGTATCAGCCAAACGAATGGCCAAACGTTTAGGAAAATGCTTTGATAAAATAGTTTTAAGCTCTGTTTTTCCACGCTCTATCTGCATTTTTAACAGCCAATCGCCGGCGTCTAAATCTGGCAATAAATCAACACTAATTTTACTGCCCTTATGCCAATAAGACGAAATTTGTAATATTGCTGGACCACTAATACCCCGGTGAGTAATTAACACACCCTCTCGAAAACTTTGACCATTACAACTTACCAAGGCGTCAATTGATAGACCTGAAAGATCTTTAAAATATCGATCTATATCGTTTTGATGAAAAGTAAATGGCACCAATGCCGGCCTAAAAGAAACGGTTTTAATGCCAAATTTCCGAGCGACTTCTAGGCCAAAATCGCTCGCCCCCATCTTGGGGATAGAAGGTCCACCTGTAGCAATCACCAATGACTCTGACTGATATTTTTGCCCATCTTCAGCCACAATATATTGGCTCTTAAAATGAACACTCTCTACCTTTGACTCTAGTTTAATGCCGACACGCTTACACTGTTCGAGCAACATGTTTAATACAGCGGGTGCTTTGTCATCACAAAATAATTGACCCAAAGTTTTTTCATGCCAGCCAAGGTTAAATTTATCCATTAATGCAATAAAATCCCATTGCGTGTAACGTGCTAATGCTGATTTACAAAAATGTGGATTTTTAGAAAGATACGCTGCGGGGTCGATATGCAAATTGGTAAAGTTACAACGTCCGCCACCTGATATTAAAATCTTCTTACCGACCTTGTTGCTACCCTCTAACACCAGCACCTTTCGAGCGCGCTTACTTGCTTCGATGGCGCACATAAGCCCAGCAGCGCCAGCACCAATAACAATAACATCGTACTGCTTAATTTTATTTTCCATAAAGTTTTTAAGTGGTTATTAAAAAAGCGTATTAATGGTTTTAATAATTACTGGGGAGTCCCATTCTAGTGCGCCTCTATAGCTGTATCGAATAACACCATTTTTATCTAGCAAGAAATTCGAAGGATAAGCGTATACACCCCAGTCTTTTACCGCTACGCCGGATTCATCTAATAGTATCGGCAGATCAAATGCTACTTTTTTCATGAAGTCTTCTATTTGCTGTTTAGATTCGCCGACGTTAATGGTGATAATTTTAAAGTTTTTCTGGTTGAGTTGCTTACTCAATCGAACCAAAGAGGGAATCTCTTTAACGCATGGTTTGCACCAACTGGCCCAAAAATTAAGCAAAACCACCTCACCCTTAAACGCGGCCAAATCAATTTTTTTACCTGTCAAACTGTTAAGCGATAAGGCGATGGAATGTTTTTGCCGATAAGGCCTTAAGGTGGGCTCGCCAAAAAAAAGTGCTGTCACTTTAGCTACTTGCTTAAATTTCAAAGGCTGTGGCGGGCTAACTGTTAGCATTAAATTTGATGCCAAAAGGTAAATATCGCTCAAATTATCTTTTGCTTGCAGACTTGGCTTGGATAAATCTGCTTCATTATGCTTATGAAACCCACCGTTAACGCCTTTAAGTCGATGGGCAAAAACCGAGCTGCCGCCTTTTTTTAAAACGTTCATAATTTCTTCTGCTCGAAAATACTTGGTGCCATATTGGGGCAATATTAAATACACAGGTAAATTACTAACTTTGGCAATAGGCATATAGTCGGCTTTTTCACCCAATTCTGGCTTGCCTAAAATAAGGTGCGGGGAATGGAATATATGTCCTTTTAAATAATCAGCATCCGGATTGTTTAATTGCCACTGATTGGCAACTTTAAGCGCAAGTTGCGCGCCTCGGCCAGAGCTAATAAAAAATAGCTGTTTAAAGCCTTGAGTTTTTGAATAATCAATAAGCTCTAGCAAATCATCAACGCTAAACCTGTCAATACTGCTTCGATGCTTTGGCACCATATAGCTTGAATGTAAATCAGGCGCCCAAAATGCTTTATCGTCAAAACCCAATTTCTGGGCGGTAACAACGTAACCCTTGCCTAAGCCACGTTCAGAAGGCAGATATAAGTATAACGTGTCGCCATTTGCAGGATAGGCATCAACACTAATTGATTCGCCAGATCTGAGCCCAAGATCGAATTTTTCACCGGCGTAGGAGAGCATTGAAAGTGCCATACAAAGCAATCCAAGCCACTTCATTAGCTGTCAAACATTTCTAAAATATAATACAAAGTAACCCCTTCAGACGAACGCGCAGGCCCAACAACTTTGGCTGGATAAAACTTCTCATCAGGATTGGCTTGTGCAATGGCTGTTTCTAAATCATCAACAATTTCAACACTGCTTGCCGGCACGCGGTCGCGCTTAATACGTGGAATACGTACCACAGCATAATGCTCTTTAGCAAAATTTGCCCGAGGATGCGGATCTAGTGAATAACCATTAACCATTAATCGGCAACAATTTTAGAGCCGCAAACTTGGTTTGCCGGAACTGCAACATGAATTTTAGTGGGCAACGACAATTCCATTGCCTCTACGCGGCGCACAAATTCCGCCTTATTAACCCCACCACCAATCATTTCATTAAAGGCTTTTTCTTCCCAAATGGTACTCACTGTTCTACCGCCATAATCATGGGCAGGGTAAACATAGGTCTCTTCAGGCAATGTAAATAAGCGTTGGATGGAGTTATAAAGTGTCTCAGCAGAGCCACCCTGAAAATCACAACGACCACAACTTCTAATTAGAAGCGCATCACCAGTAAACACTTTGTCATCTACAACATATGACATGCAACCATCAGTATGTCCAGGTGTTGACATTGCTTTAAGTGTAAATTCACCGAAGTTTAGTATGTCGCCATCTTCAATCAAAACATCAGCGCAATCAACAGAGCTGTTCTTCCCGAGGACGATTTGAGCGTTACTAAATTTTTTCTTGAGTGGGCATGAGCTAGTAATATGATCTGCATGCACATGGGTTTCAATAATATATTTGAGTTCTAAGCCTAGCTCTTCTATTAGACCAATATCCCTTTGTTGAGTTTCATCAACAGCATCAATAATTACCGCCTCTTTGGTGTTAGTATCTGCCAATAGATAGGTATAGGTAGAGCTCTCTTTTTCAAATAAAGGTCTGAAAATAAGACTCATGGCAATACTTTTTTGAATGGCTTAACAACGACACTTTGATAAGCACCTGAGGCTATATAAGGATCGGCATCTGCCCAAGTTTGAGCATCTTCAAGACAATCAAACTCAGCCACTACGAGTGATCCAGTAAAACCTGCTTCACCAGGCTCGTTATTGTCAACCGCAGGATGTGGGCCAGCTAAAATCAAGCGACCCTCATTCTTTAATATATTAAGACGCTCAATATGCGATGGACGCACTGATAGGCGTTTTTCCAATGAATTCTCAACGTCTTGGGAAATAATAGCGTATAGCATACAGCTCCTATAAATCTAATACATCTTGCATAGAATAAAGCCCCGCAGACTGGTCTTTTAACCAACTTGCTGCACGAACCGCACCATTGGCAAAAGTAAGTCGTGAAGAGGCTTTGTGGGTAATTTCAACACGCTCGCCTTCCATAAAGAAACTAACGGTATGCTCACCCACCACATCTCCGCCACGAATGGTAGAAAAACCAATAGTTTGACGATCGCGCGGCTCTTCGATACCTTCTCGACCATACACGGCGCACTGTGATAAATCTCGACCTAAAGCATTCGCAACCACTTCACCCATCTTTAGTGCGGTACCAGATGGTGCATCTACTTTATGACGATGATGCGCCTCAACAATTTCAATATCAGAATCTTCTCCAATCACACGTGCGGCCATGTCTAATAATTTCAACGATAAATTCACACCAATACTCATATTCGGCGCAAAGACCACTGAAATTTGTTGCGCTGCATTGTTAATAGCCTCAAGTCCTGCATCATCAAAACCCGTGGTACCAATAACTACTGATTTTCCTGCTGCAACACATGTGTTTAGATAATCAAGCGTAGCCTCAGGTCGAGTAAAGTCAATCAATACATCAAACTGATCTAACATTGTGTTTAAGTCATCGCCCTTATCAAGCGTAACGCCTAAGCTTACTTTGTCGTTTTGACTAATCGCTTCAATAATGGTTTGCCCCATGCGTCCGGAAGCACCAACAACTGCTATCTTAATCATTTTTTTATTCTCCAATTATCACGCCTTTAATTATGACAGCTGATCTTCTAAAAATCCATTCTGCTTGGTAATATTATCAATATCTTGCAAGGCTTTTAGCATCTCAGCCATTTTATGAATAGGGATCATATTCGGGCCATCGCTCGGTGCTACTTCTGGATTTGGATGAGTTTCCATAAAAAATCCTGAGACGCCAACTGCTGCTGCCGCACGTGCAAGTACAGGCACCATTTCTCGTTGACCACCAGAGGTTAGCCCATTACCACCGGGCTGCTGCACTGAATGCGTGGCATCAAATACAATTGGCTGACCGGTTGAACGCATGGTTGATAGGCCACGCATATCTGAAACTAACGTGTTGTAGCCAAATGAAGTACCTCGATCACAAATCGTGATTTGCTGATTGCCTGCTTCAAAAGCCTTGTCTACAACATTTTGCATATCCCATGGTGCCTGGAATTGACCTTTTTTAATATTTACAGGAATACCTTGTTTACACACATTTTGAATAAAGTTAGTTTGACGCACCAAAAATGCAGGGGTTTGCATCATATCCACCACCGATGCCACCTCATCAAGTGGGGTGTCTTCATGCACATCTGTCAGTACGGGTACGCCAATTTCATCCTTGACTTTTTGCAATATTCGCAAACCCTCATCAATACCCAAGCCTCTAAAGCTACCCGTGCTAGAGCGATTAGCCTTGTCATAAGAAGATTTATAAATAAAATTAATACCCAATTCATCGGTTACTTTTTTAAGGTACTCTGCTGTTTCTAAAGCCAGGGCTTCAGATTCAATCACGCAAGGGCCTGAGATAAGAAAAAATGGCTGGTCAATTCCAATTTCAAAGTCTAATAATTTCATTTTTTTATGTTTACATAATTTAAAGTTTAATTATAAGTTATACAATTCATTTAAAATACTTAATCATGACAAATACCCCCGATATTCTAAAAACAATAATCGCCCGTAAAGAGCAAGAAATTATTGAATGCAAAAATAACATCTCTTTTGACAAGATGATGAAAAAAGCTTACGACAACAAAAAAACGCGTGACTTTTACCAAGCACTCAAAGATAAAACAGACTTTAAGCAAAATGCCATCATTGCAGAGATTAAAAAAGCCTCGCCCTCTAAAGGTGTCTTACGTGAAAATTTTAATCCGGTCGAAATTGCCAAAAGTTACGAAGCCCATGGTGCTGCTTGTTTGTCGGTACTTACGGATAAAGATTTTTT
>DQNX01000134.1 GCA_015658965.1 Gammaproteobacteria bacterium | reverse complement strand
CCATTTGTACTAAATAGTTTTTAGCGGTTGCAGAACGCGCACCAGTAACACAATATACAATAATTGCTTTATCACCATCAAGAACACTTTTGGCACCCATGATAGATTGTAATGGCATGTTGATCGCGTTAGGCAGTGCCCCACGTGCAAATTCAGCAGATGAACGAACATCAATTAACTGAGCACCTTCGGCCAATAGTTTACAAGCATCTTTTCCTGAAAATGAGTTGAACATAGTATAATCTCCTGATAAGTTTTTTTAAGCTAATACTGTGATTAATCAGCATTCAACCTATATAAGGAAACCATTATATAACAATGTTAAGTAAAAAGCAACTAAGGTCGGACATTGAAGTGGTTGAATTGGCCTTAAAAAAACGCAATTTTTCTTTTGATATCAATCAGTTTAACGACTTAGAAAATAAAAGAAAAAAAAATCAAGTTGAGGCACAAGAACTGCAAAATCGTCGTAATACACAGTCAAAGTTGATTGGTAAAGCCAAGGCAGCGGGCGAGGACATCAAACCGCTATTAGCCGCTGTTGCTGATTTGGGCGATGAACTTAATACGGCAAAAACTGAATTACAATCCATCCAAGCTCAAATTGATGACATCGTTATGGCGATGCCCAATATTCCACATGAGTCAGTGCCTGAAGGAAACTCTGAAGACGACAATGTCGAGGTGTTGAAGTGGGGCGAACCAGGGCAGTATGATTTTGAAGTCAAAGACCATGTTGATTTGGGCGAAAAGCTGGGTCTGGATTTTGAAACGGCCACTAAAATTGCGGGGACGCGCTTTTGCGTTATGACTGGGAAAATTGCTCGTCTTCACCGCGCATTAACCCAATTTATGCTGGATCATCATATTGAGAATAATGGCTATACAGAAGCTTATGTGCCGTATTTGGTCAATGCTGAATCTTTAACCGGCACGGGGCAATTGCCAAAGTTTGAGGCGGATTTATTTAAGACCCACCTGCACGGGGAAGAAGGCGATGCAAAAACACTTTATTTGATCCCAACTGGCGAGGTTCCGATTACCAATATGGTCAGAGATACCATTGTCAAAGAAGCAGATTTACCGCTAAAATTTGTTGGTCATACGCCAAGTTTTCGCTCCGAAGCGGGGTCTTATGGGCGCGATACAAGGGGTTTGATCCGCCAACATCAGTTTGAAAAAGTAGAGTTAGTGCAAGTGGTTAAGGCTGAGCATTCATACCAAGCGTTAGAAACGCTTACTGGCCATGCTGAGGGTATTTTGCAAGAATTAGAGCTGCCTTACCGAAAAGTGGTTTTATGTGCCGGTGATTTAGGCTTCTCGGCGGCTAAAACGTACGATCTCGAGGTTTGGCTGCCAGGGCAAAATGCATATCGTGAGATTTCATCTTGCTCTTGTTTTGAAGATTTTCAAGCAAGACGTTTACAACTTAGATTTAAAAATAAAGAAACCAACAAGCCCGTGTTATTACACACACTTAATGGCTCTGGATTGGCCGTAGGTAGAACCTTAGTTGCCGTGTTAGAAAACCATCAGCAAGCTGATGGAAGTATTAAAATACCGGATGTTCTGCATCGTTATATGGGCGGAACAACCATCATCAATTAACTTTTTATTAGGAGATAACCATGAACTTATTAGACTTAATCATATCACCCGCTTTTGCCGCCGAAGGCATTAATTCAGACCCTTCTGGCTTGAGCCAATTAATCCTGCCAGGACTATTGCTTTTGGTTATGTATGTTTTGTTAATTAGACCGCAACAAAAACGTGCGAAAGATCACAAAGCACTTTTAGCAGCACTCAAAAAAGGTGATGAAATAGTAACCAATGGTGGCATTGTTGCTAAAGTTATGTCGGTTGACGAGTCATTTGCAACCTTGGAAATCGCTGATGGTGTGGTGGTTAAGGTGCAAAAACAAGGCATCAACCAAAAATTGCCAAAAGGCAGCGTTAAGATTTAACTTTAAGGTATAAATACACTCATGAATCATTACTCTGGCCTGAAAAATGCTTTAATCGCTTTTTTCTTATTACTTGCTTCGCTTTATGCGCTGCCCAATATTTTTGGTTCGGATCTAGCGGTGCAGGTTTCGGCAGCAGGCGATGCACCTATTGCTAAAATCGATGTCAATAAAGTTGAATCTATCTTAAAGGGCAAGAGCGCGTACAAATCTATCGGTCTATCTAATCGCCGTATTTTGGTGCGTTTTGATGACACTGCCAGCCAGCTTTTTGCTAAAGATTTACTCAAAGCTGGACTCGGGCGTAATTATATAGTGGCCTTGAATCTTGCACCTTCAGTGCCATTGTGGTTAGCCGATTTAGGCGGTAAGGCAATGTCTCTGGGTCTTGATCTTCGCGGTGGTGTGCATTTCTTGCTAGAAGTAGATATGCAAGCTGTATTGTCAATGTCGATTGATAAATATTACAACGAATTGCGGGCTTTATTGCGTACTGATCGTTTGTATAAGAGCATTAAAAAAGAAGGCGATAGTATTGCCATTCGCTTTAAATCACTGGAACTAAAAGACAAGGCGTTAGCACGTATTAAGTCAGACATGAGTGATTTGGTCGTTTTAGAAACTCAAAGTACAGATGACTTGTTAATTCAAGTAGGCATCAGTGATGATGCGAAAAAAATTGCCAAGAAAAGTGCATTAAAGCAAAACATTACCACACTGAGAAATCGAGTGAATGAGCTGGGTGTGGCAGAGCCTATTATTCAACAACAGGGCTTAGAGCGTATCGTGGTGCAATTGCCAGGTGTACAAGATACGGCTAGAGCGAAAGAAATTTTGGGTGCGGTAGCCACCTTAGAATTTAGGCTGGTTGACGAAAAAAATGACCCACAAACTGCGATTCAGTCGGGGAAAACACCGATTGGTTCGAAGCTTTATTATTTTAAAGATGGCCGACCATTATTGTTAAAAAATCGAGTCATCACTACGGGTGAAAGCATCACCGGTGCTTCGTCAGGTATTGATCAAGAAAACAACATTCCAATGGTAAATATTACCTTGGACGGCGCAGGCGGCCGATCCATGCTTGACACCACTAAGAAATATTTGCACCACCGTATGGCGGTCGTATTTATAGAAAATAAAGTAGAAACCCTGACCGATGACAAGGGAAGAGTTATTATTGAAAATGGAGAGCCAAAAAAGAAGCGTACCACTACAAAAGATATTATTAATGCCGCCACTATTCAAGGTACATTTTCATCAAGATTTCAGATTACTGGCATTGACAGTGCCCGTGAAGCGCGAAACTTGGCGCTGTTATTAAGAGCGGGTTCGTTATCAGCACCAATTGAAATTATCGAAGAGCGCACTATTGGTCCAAGCCTAGGCGCAGACAATATTGAAAAAGGCGTGTTGTCAGTTATTGTTGGTTTTGTTTTAGTATTGCTCTTTATGGTGGTGCGTTATCGCGTATTTGGCATGGTGGCCAATATTGCACTAACCCTTAACTTGGTGATGATTGTGGCGGTACTGTCACTCTTGCAAGCCACACTAACACTACCGGGTATTGCGGGTATTGTGTTAACCGTAGGTATGGCAGTAGATGCCAATGTGTTGATTTTTGAGCGCATTAAAGAGGAGCTGGTTACACACAGTGATATTCAAAAAGCCATTTCAAGTGGTTACGACAAAGCAGTATTAACCATTGCCGATGCCAACATCACCACTTTGATTGCAGCCTTGGTGTTGTTTGGTTTTGGCACAGGCCCAATCAAAGGTTTTGCCATTACCTTGTCAATCGGCATTGTGACCTCAATGTTTACGGCTATTATTGTTTCAAGAGCCATAATTAATAAAATTTATGGCGGTAAGAAGCTAGAGGAGTTATCTATATGAAGGCTTTAAATATTCCTACGATTGACTTTGTTGGTAAGCGCACGTATGCAATTGTTGTTTCACTGGTATTAATTCTAGTTTCGATAGTCTCATTATCAACACAAGGTCTAAAATTTGGCATTGATTTTACTGGTGGTACTTTAATTGAAGTAGGCTATGAAGAAAGCGTTGATTTATCATTGGTCAGAAGTACACTGAGTGAGGCCAACTTCGAAAGGGCAAATGTTCAATATTTTGGCTCCACCAATGAGATTTTGATTCGTCTTGAGCCGCAAGCTATTTCCAGCGCTAAACTTAGTTCAAAAATTATTCGATTATTGGGCGATGGGGTAGATATTCGTCGTGTTGAGTTTGTGGGCCCTAAGGTAGGCGAAGAGCTGACCAATGACGGCGGTTTAGCAATGTTATATGCCTTAATTGGTATTTTGATCTATGTGGCCTTCCGATTCGAATATCGTTTTGCTTTGGGCTCAATATCAGCGCTTATTCACGACGTTATTATTACGCTGGGTGTGTTTTCATTGTTACAAATAGAATTTGATTTAACGGTATTGGCCGCGATTTTAGCGGTGATTGGCTACTCACTGAATGATACGATTGTTGTGTTTGACCGTATTCGTGAAAATTTCCTCTCTACTCGTCATGTGGACCCTGCAAAGATTATTAATGGCGCACTCAATCAAACACTTTCTAGAACCATTATGACCTCCTTAACGACTTTATTGGTGTTGTTGGCGCTATTCTTCTTAGGCGGTGAAATTATTCACGGCTTTGCCATGGCGCTGTTAATCGGTGTGGTGATTGGTACTTACTCTTCAATCTATGTTGCGAGTTCGATGATTCTAGCCTTGGGCATCAGCAAGGATGATCTGTTACCATCAGAAAAAGAAGAGAAAGAGATTGATGCCAGGCCTTAAAATTCAGGGACCTATAAGCAATTGAGCAATAAAAAAGCCGCTAAATCTTAGCGGCTTTTTTTTTGCATTCAATAAAACAGTTTATTGCTTAAATTTTTCAAACACCAAACAAGCGTTCGTGCCACCAAAACCAAAGCTATTTGACATCACTCGATTGAGCGATTGAATGGTTGTTGCTCGTACAATTGGCACACCTTCGGCGGCCTCATCAAGGTTTTCAATATTAACAGATTCCGCCATAAAATCATTTTGAAGCATGAGTAGTGAGTAAATAGATTCATTTACGCCTGCGGCACCAAGCGCATGGCCTGAGAGTGATTTGGTTGAACCAACATTAGGGACGTTATCGCCAAAGACTTCTTTGATAGCGCCCAGCTCTTTAGAATCACCAACGGGGGTTGAGGTGCCGTGTGCATTGATATAATCAATCGGGCCATTGACGGTTGATATGGCAAGCTGCATGCAGCGTTTTGCACCTTCGCCTGAAGGTGCGACCATGTCATAACCATCTGAAGTAGCCCCATAACCAGTTAGCTCCGCAAGAATGGTAGCGCCACGAGCTTGTGCGTGATCAAGTAATTCAAGTACTAATGCGCCACCACCACCAGAAATAACAAATCCATCCCGATCTGCATCATAAGCTCTCGAAGCCTTTTCAGGGGTTTCGTTATACTTTGAAGACAACGCACCCATGGCATCAAATAGCATGGTGAGCGACCAATCCAGCTCTTCACCACCACCGGCAAATACAACATCTTGCTTGCCCATTTGGATTTGCTCCATCGCATTACCAATACAGTGAGCAGAAGTCGAACAGGCAGAGCTAATAGAATAGTTAATGCCTTTAATTTTAAATAACGTTGATAAGCAAGCTGAAGTGGTTGAACCCATGGTGCGTGGAACCCGATAAGGACCCACCCGTTTAATGCCTTTTTCTCTTAAAATATCTGCCGCTTCAACCACATTTTGATTGCTTGCACCGCCAGAGCCCATAATTAGGCCAGTACGCGGATTGGAAATTTGATCCGCAGTTAAGCCAGATTGCTTGATGGCTTCATCAAGTGCAACTGCGTTGTAAATGGCAGCATCTGCCATAAAGCGTTTCATTTTTCGATCAATCACATCGCTCGAATCAATTTCTGCAACTTGACCAGATACCTGTGACCTTAAGCCAAGTTCTGCATAGGTTTCATCAAATTTAATGCCTGATTTTGCTGTTTTTAAAGCGTCCAATACTTCGGCACAATTTGCACCCAAACTAGAAACAATGCCCATTCCGGTAACGACAACTCTATTCATTAGAAACCACTCGTGTCAGTAAATAAGCCTACCTTTAAGTCTGTGGCTTCGTAAATCACTTTGCCGTCAACTTCCATGGTGGCGTCAGCAATACCCATGTAGAGTTTGCGCGCAATGACGCGGGATAGGTTAATTCTATAAACCACTTTCTTGGCGCTGGGTAAAACTTGGCCGGTAAATTTAATACTACCACCCAATGCACGACCATGACCCGGACCACCTAACCAGCCTAAATGAAAACCAATGAGTTGCCACATGGCGTCTAAACCTAAGCAGCCTGGCATCACTGGGTCTTCGTTAAAGTGACAAGCAAAAAACCATAAGTCAGGGTTAACATCGAGTTCTGCAATGATTTCACCCTTGCCGTATTCTCCACCTTCATCAGAAATATGAGCAATACGATCAAACATTAACATGGGTGGTTTTGGCAGCTGTGCATTGCCAGGGCCAAATAATTCGCCATTGCCACATTTAATTAATTCTTCGTACGAATAAGCGTTTTGCATAGTGTTTCCTTGTGTCATTTTAGTCGAGATTATACATTAAAGACCTTTGTTTATATCATTTATCAGATCGCCCACAGCTTCAAGTCCAACAGAAATTCTAATCAGTCCTTCGGTGATATTGGCCTGTTGCTTTTCATCATCGGTTAGTCGTCCATGCGTCGTACTGGCGGGATGGGTAATGGTTGATTTTGTGTCGCCTAGATTGGCGGTAATAGAGATTATTTCAGTGGCATTAATGACTTTAAATGCCGCTTCACGCCCGCCTTTAACTTCAAACGAGACAATACCACCAAAGTCAGACTGTTGAATCTTGGCCAAGCCATGGTCTGGATGAGACTCCAAGCCTAAATAGTACACTTTTTCCACTCGATCTTGATCTTGTAGCCAAATTGCCAGTTTGAGTGCGTTGTCACAATGCGCTTTCATTCTTAGGCTGAGTGTGTCTAATCCTTTGAGTACAATCCAGGCATTAAATGCGCTGAGACTAGGTCCAGTTGCACGAGTAAAACTGGCCACTTGTTCAATAATTGCTTCGTTGCCCAGTACTGCGCCGGCCAAACAACGTCCTTGGCCATCAATATATTTAGTGGCCGAATGAATCACAATATCCGCGCCGAGATTGATTGGGTTTTGCAGTGCTGGCGTTAAAATAGCATTATCAACCGCTAGCAAGATGTTGTTGGCTTGGCTGATTTTGCTAAGCGCAGCGATGTCTACCACCTCGCCCAATGGATTGGAAGGTGTTTCAAGCAAGAAGAGTTTGGTGTTGTCTTTAACTGCACCTTGCCATTGTGATAAATCACTCAGATCAACATAACTAACGCCAATATTAAACTTACTAACAATGGTGTTTAACAAGACGATAGAGGTGCCAAACATATTGCGTGAAGCCACAATGTGATCACCCGATTTTAATAACGCCATAATGGTGGCAAAGATCGCCGCCATGCCGCTTGAAGTAGCAACACAAGCATCGGCACCCTCAAGTGCGGCTAGTTTTCTCTCAAAAGCATCGACGGTTGGATTGGTAAAACGTGCGTAGATATTGCCAGGCTCTTCTTTGGAGAAGCGATTGGCTGCTTGTTCAGCAGAGTCAAAAGTGAAACTTGAAGTCATAAATATGGCTTCAGAGTGCTCTTGTTCTTGTGTTATTCGATAGCCTTCACGGATGGCTTTGGTGTCGAATTGTAAGTCTTTCATTGTTAGTTAATTTTGCAAATAAGCGCTATTCTACATCATTACAAATTAACTCTGAGCTTTCGTTGGTGTTGTTTTCTCGCTTAGCAGAGTCAGAACGTAGAAATTCGATTTGATCAAGATAATTTTTATCGATATCTTGAGTAACGTATTCACCGTTAAAACAAGAGCAATCAAAGTCTTTAATGTCTGCATTGCCTTGCTGTACACACCAAATTAGATCGTCTAAATCTTGATAAATCAGTTTGTCTGCACCAATGGCTTGACAGATTTGATCAACATTTTTATTGTGCGCAATAAACTCTTTTTCACTGGCCATGTCAATGCCGTAAACATTAGGATGTCGAACCGGCGGCGCAGCTGAGGCAAAAAATACCTTGTTGGCGCCGGCATCACGTGCCATTTTTACAATTTGCTTGCTGGTGGTGCCGCGCACAATGGAATCATCCACCAATAAAACGTTTTTGCCTTTGAACTCTAATTCGATTGTACTGAGTTTTTGACGCACTGATTTTTTGCGTTGCTTTTGCCCCGGCATAATAAAAGTGCGTGCAATATAGCGATTTTTGATCAAACCCTCTGAATATTTTACTTCTAACTCATGAGCCAATTGCAGGGCAGCCACTCTAGAAGTATCAGGAATTGGAATCACGACATCAATTTCATTCACATCCCATTCTTGGTGAATTTTTGCTGCGAGGCGCTCGCCCATTCTGAGGCGTGATTTGTAAACTGAGATATTGTCGATGACTGAATCCGGTCGAGCAAAATAAACAAATTCAAAGATACAAGGTGAATATTTAGCATTGTCGGCACATTGTTGCGTAAAGACGTTGCCTTTTCGGTCAATTACTACGGCCTCACCTGGCTTGATATCGCGTGTGATTTCATAACCCAATGCGGTGAGCGCCACACTTTCAGAGGCGAGCATATATTTGGTGCCGCCTTCGGTGATGCGCCTACCTAAAATGAGTGGGCGAATGCCGTTTGGATCACGAAAACCAAAAATACCGTAACCTGGAATCATGCCAATGGTGGCATAGGCGCCACGCACACGTTTGTGCACTTGGGTTACTGAGTCAAAAATATCATTCTGGTTAATGCGTTGTTTTTTTAATTTTGCGAGCTCACTGGCAAATACATTCAGCAAAATTTCTGAATCTGAATTGGTGTTAATATGGCGCAGGTCTTGTTCAAACAGCTCTTTTCCAAGCTGCTTAGTATTGGTTAAATTGCCATTATGTGCAAAAGTAATACCGTAAGGTGAGTTGACATAAAAAGGTTGTGCCTCAGCACCACTTGAGCTACCTGCAGTTGGGTAGCGCACATGGCCAATGCCCATATCACCTAAGAGCTTAGCCATGTGTTTGGTTCTAAAGGCGTTTTTGACCAAGCCATTTGACTTGCGCATATAAAAACGACCCTTATGCGAGGTGACAATACCGGCGGCATCTTGTCCGCGGTGTTGAAGAATGGTTAGGGCGTCGTAAATATAAAGCGCCGTATTTTTTTTAGTAGTGGATAAAATACCAACAATGCCGCACATAGACTTATTTCCTTATTCGTTTTCGATAAATAACAAGTGTTGCGACAATTCAGGTTTAATATCTGTCGCCACATCTTGGAAGGTTTTGAGTGCGCCTCTGGTTTCAGTCCAATAAGGCTGTTGAGAAACCCATTCGACACTTTGCAATACCAGTACCATAATCAAAATTGCCAAAGAACCTTTGATAAGACCAATAAGCCCCCCAAGTAACTTGTTCTTAGTGCTGTTGATATTGCGAGCATTCAGCGCTGCATCCATACCATGAAGTCCATTTAAAATCTTTTGAAAAAATGACTCTAATAGGCAAGGCTTCTTGTTCGCATTAATTGAAATATTCAGTGCGTTTGAAATAAAAGAGCATACGCTGACAATTAGGGCAAAAACAAGGGCGAACGACAGTCCAATTCGTAATGATTCATTGGTAACAACAATTTCCATAATGCCCAGCCCAGCAATGCCGTCTAAGTAGTGCCAACTTGCGAATGCCGTTGCTGTAA
This sequence comes from Gammaproteobacteria bacterium, assembly GCA_015658965.1. Classification (GTDB taxonomy): domain Bacteria; phylum Pseudomonadota; class Gammaproteobacteria; order PS1; family Pseudothioglobaceae; genus Thioglobus_C. The sequence continues at coordinate 6,457 of DQNX01000134.1, read as the reverse complement.
AAAATATAAACAAGGCAAAGATTCGGTTGAGTGCACAAGGATTGCTAACGCTTGATGAGACTTCTGTGAGCCTGTATAAAACTTTTTTTAGCAATAAGGCACCAATAAAGATGGCGCCAAAAGCAATGGCTAAGTGTGATTGATGAGAGAGTGGCAGCCAAGTAATAAACACCGTGCCAGCGAACCACTGATAAAACAGCCAAGCAATAATAATGGCTAATATTAAAAAAACCAGATTGATCAGCTCTTTGGCAAGTCCGCGTTTAATACCAACCACAAGGAATCCAATCAAGATGGCAATTGTCAGCCAGTCAGACCAGGCCAATAAACCAATCGTTTCCCAAATATTTGCAAAAAATTCACTCATTCGTACTCCCTAGTTAATTGCTAATTTTACAAGATTATATCGCCATGCGTAGGCCATGAAGGTTTAATATTTGTCCAGAATTTTCATGGCATCAGCCACGGTATGAAACGAGCCAAAGATGACAATACGCGGGCATTGTTGTGTGTTGAGTGCTTGGTGAATGGCAGACGCCATATTTTCACAAGTAATAATTTTACTTGATGGGCTAAACTTCTCAACTAAGCTCTGGATGCTGATTGCTCGATTAACTGAAAGTGGTACGATTAACCACTCATCAATGCAAGATTCAATTACAGCAATCATGCGTTCAATATTTTTGTCCTTAAGTGCTGAAAAAATTGCCAGTGTTGGCAGCTTTTCTGCTTTCAGTGTGTCAGCTAAAGCCTTGGTGGCCGCCTCATTGTGCGCCACATCTAATACGATGGTTTTATGGTTAATATGTTTGATTTGAAAACGAGCAGAAATATTGGCTTTTTCAAGTCCCACGCTCAGTTGATTCTGGCTTATGGGAAATAGCGATTGCAGTTGATTAACCGTTGCGACTGCAAGTGCGGCATTGTATTGTTGATGCTCACCTTTAAGAGTGATAGAGCCTTGATAAGGCTTGTTGATGAAGCTAAGCAATGCGCCAATATTGTCAGCTTGTTTTTGAATAGAGGCAGGGGGATCTTGATCGCCACAAATGCAAGGCGTGTGTTTTCTCATGATGCCGGCTTTTTCAAAACCAATAGCTTCACGTGTATCGCCTAAGTAGTCGGTATGGTCAATCGCTATATTGGTAATAAGGCTAACGTTCGGTTTAACCGCATTCACCGAATCAAGCCGACCACCCAAGCCAACCTCTAAAATGGCAATGTCTACTTTTTCAACAGCAAAAATAACCAGCGCAGCCAAAGTAGAAAACTCAAAATAGGTTAAAGAGGTTGTAGATCGACAGGCTTCAATCGCATCAAATGCTTGACAGATGCGCTCATCGCTCATCATTTTTCCATCAACGCTAAATCGCTCGTTGTATTTGATCAGATGTGGCGAGGTAAATGCGCCGACTTTAAAATCGGATTGTTGGTATATGCTGTCAATAAATGCAACGGTAGAGCCTTTACCATTAGTGCCTGCAACGGTAATTACTTGAAAAGGAACGCCGTTAGGGAACAGTTTTTGATAGATGCTTTGTATGCGCTCAAGCCCCAGATCAATTTCTTGGGTGTGTAAGCCTTCTTGCCAAACCAGCCATTCGCTTAAGGTTTTCAATCTTCCCAAAATTCACCTTCAAGGGCGTCATTTTTTTTAGATTTTGTGTCTTTAGTAGAACGTGTTTTTTGAGTAAAAACAGGGTTGTTTTGAGAAAACACCTTGTCGGCATTTTTTCTTAAAATTTGATCAATAAAATAACTTCTTGACCAAGGCATTAGGCCGAGCAATCCCAGCATATCGGTGATAAATCCAGGGGTTAATAACAACACACCGGAGATTAATATGACCACACCCTCCATCATCTCGAACGCTGGTGTTTGCCCATTAGCCATGGCATTTTGCGCTTTGGCCATGGTTGACCAGCCTTGTTGCTTGAGCAAAGTGGAGCCAATCAGTGCGGTAATAATAACCAATAGAACGGTTGAAAATCCGCCAATAGATTCACCCACGGACACCAAAACATAAATCTCAAGCAACGTTACAACAACAAATAAAGGAAACAGCATAATTACTCCTTAATAAAAATTAAATCCCAAACCCCATGGCCTAATCGCTCACCTCGGCGTTCAAATTTAGTGATTGGTCGATGTTCGGGTCTTACTGAATAGTTATGGGCGCTTAGGCTGTTTTTAAAGTGCGGGTGTGCTTCGAGTGTTTTCATCATGTGTTCAGCGTAGTTTTTCCAATCTGTTGCCATGTGTATCGTACCACCACTTTGGAGTTTGCTTGAAATCAAATCTAGGAAATCCCTTTGTATGATGCGGCGCTTATGATGTTTTTTCTTATGCCATGGGTCGGGAAAGAACAGCTGAAAAGCCTCAAAACTGTTGTCCTCAATGTGGCACTTGAGCACTTCGACTGCGTCATCTTTAATGATTTTTAAGTTAGTGAGTTTGTGCTTGTTGGCCTCATTAATTAGCCTGCCTACGCCGGCTTCATAAACCTCAATACCCAAGAAATTTTTATCAGGCGTGTTGATTGCCATTGCTAATAAGCTGTCGCCATTGCCAAACCCAATCTCTAGCACGGTGGCTTGTTGTTGATCAAATAACGCAGTTAAGTCGATTTTCCCTTTCGGCAAATCAACGCCAAAATCTGGCCACAGTTCGTTTAATCCAGATTTTTGTCCTTCCGTCAGTCGTCCTGAGCGTCGGACAAAACTTTGAATCTTGCGTCTAATTTTTTCCATTAGAAATCGTAATCAATAATTAAAGGCGAATGATCAGAAAAGCGTTCGTCTTTATAAATTTCAACGCGTTGTGGCGTGCCTTTAAGGTTGGCACTGAGGATATGATAGTCAATACGCCAGCCCGTGTTATTGGCCCAGGCTTGCCCTCGATTAGACCACCAAGTGTATTGATCCGGCGCTTGATTGATTTGACGAAATGCATCAATAAATTTGGCTTTTCCAAACAATTGGTCCATCCATGCACGCTCTTCTGGCAAGCAGCCGGAACGATTTTTATTGCCGTTGAAATTTTTGATATCAATTTTTTTGTGCACAATATTGATATCACCACAAATAATATATTGACGTCCGTCATTTTGTAGCGCCTCAAGGTAGGGCATAAAGCGCTTAGTCATAAAGTCCATCTTATAATCTTGACGTTCTTGTTTGGCCGAACCCGAAGGGATGTAAATGGAAATAACGCTCAAGTCGCCAAAATCAGCCTGAATAAAACGCCCCTCAAAATCAAAATCTTCCCAAGGGCTAAAAATCACCCGATCGGGTTTTTGTTTGCAATATAAGCCCGTGCCACTATAGCCCTTCTTCTCAGCGGGCTTGTAATAAGTATGGATACCCTTGGGGTAAAATTTGTCGTCAAGCTGGTCTTCTTGCGCTTTGATTTCTTGCACGCAAACCACATCTGCATCTTGAGTTTTCATCCAAGCAAAAAAACCTTTTCGTTCAGCTGCACGAATTCCGTTGACGTTAGCCGTTATAATTCTCTTCATTAGAAATATTTTAGAGGAATATATGCAACAATATCAAAAAGAATTTGTGGATTTTATGTTAGAAATTGGTGCGTTGAAATTTGGCGAATTCACACTCAAGTCTGGCCGCGTTAGCCCTTATTTCTTTAATGCTGGCTCGTTTAACACGGGCGAGCATCTGTCAAAATTAGGCAAATTTTACGCGCAAGCCATTACCGAGAACGGGCTTGATTTTGATGTTTTGTTTGGTCCAGCATACAAGGGCATACCGCTAGCCACCGCTTGTGCAATGGCATTGAATGATTCATTTGGCAAAAACGTGCCTTATAGCTTTAATCGTAAAGAAGCCAAAACTCATGGCGAAGGCGGCGACATTGTTGGTCATGCACTGGAAGGCGACATCTTAATTATTGATGATGTTATCACCGCTGGCACAGCGATTCGCGAGGCGATGGATATCATCAAAGCCAATGGCGCTACCGCCGTCGGGGTGATTGTTGCCGTTGATCGTCAGGAAAAAGGCAAGGGCGATAAATCAGCCATTCAAGAAGTTGAAGAGAATTTTGGCATTACTGTGCTCAGTATTATCAATTTAGGTAATTTGATTGATTATTTAAAACAAGGTAATGATCAAGCATTAATTGGCAGAATTGAAGCTTATCGTAATCAGTACGGCGTTTAGAAGCTGACTGAATTGTATTGATAACCCAGACTTTCAGCAACCGCTTTGTGAATTACTTTGCCTTGATAAATATTTAATCCATTCCCTAGATTTGAATTACCAAGTAAGGCTTTTTGAATGCCTTTATTAGCAAGTTCAACAACATAAGGCAGTGTTGCGTTAGTGAGCGCTAAAGTCGCAGTCTGTGCAACCACACCCGGCATATTGCCCACACAATAATGAATAATGTCGTCAATCACATAGGTTGGCTTGTCGTGCGTGGTCATCTTCGAGGTTTCAAAACAACCGCCTTGGTCAATCGACACATCAACCAACACAGTGCCTTTTTTCATCAACTTAAGCATGTCTCGGGTGATCAATCTTGGGGCTGAAGCGCCTGCAACGAGTGCTGCACCAATCACCAAGTCGGCTATTTTTAGTGAGTGTTCAATGTTGGCTTGGCTGGATAAATTGACAGTCAGTTGAGTGTTGTGCTGCTGTTGAAAATTGGTTAGTCGCTCTGCAATTGAGCGATTAAGAATCGTCACATCGGCGCCCATGCCCAAAGCCACTTTAGCCGCATTCATGCCCACAACGCCACCACCCAATACCAAGACTTGAGCTGAAGCCACGCCAAAAGCCCCACTGAGTAGTACCCCAGACCCGCCTTGAGTATTCTCCAGGTGGTGGGCGCCGGATTGAATTGACATTCGGCCTGCAATTTCACTCATGGGCTGGAGTAATGGCAGGCGATCATTGTCATCGGTAATGGTTTCATAAGCAATACAGGTGGCACCCGATGCTAATAATAATTCAGCTTGTTTCGGGTCGGCCGCTAGGTGTAGATAAGTGAATAATGTTTGACCTTTGGATAGCATTCTGCATTCAGCCTCTTGCGGTTCTTTGACCTTAATAATCAGCGCTGATTGTTCAAAAATATCACCGGCCTGCTGAATAATTTCAGCACCTGAATTTTGATAATCTTGATCGCTAAACCCAATGGCATCGCCTGCGCGGGTTTCTACAATAACTTTATGCCCAGATTGGGTTAGCATCTTGGCGCCTTGTGGCGTTAAGCCTACGCGATACTCGTGCATTTTAATTTCTTTTGGGATGCCAATAATCATGCTAGTATTGTAATATGAATAACAAACGATTAACAACAAAGTATGGCTATGTTTACTAAAGCCTATGCGCAAGAAACACTCGAGGGCGACGGTGTGGCTGTTAATCGACTGTTCCCAACATCGAAACGAATGAATTTTGATCCGTTTGTATTATGGGATCATTTTGATATTGCAGCCGGACATGGCTTTCCAGACCACCCACATCGTGGCTTTGAGGCAATTACCTATATGTTGGCTGGTGGCATGCAGCATCAAGATAATTTGGGCAATGATGCTTTTGTTAGCCAGGGTGGTGCGCAGGTATTTTGTGCAGGAAAGGGCATGGTGCATTCAGAAATGCCAGCAGCAAAAGGCCAGAGTATTGGCATTCAGTTGTGGATTAATTTACCCAAGCATTTAAAGAAAATTAGCCCAAGTTATCAGCAGGTGCTAAGTAAAAATTTACCCATAATCTCCTTTGAGGGTGGGCACTGTCGAACGATTGTCGGTGAAAATTCTCCGATTGAGCTACACACGGATATTACTTATCAACACGTAGTGCTGGAACAAAATAAACGCTACCAGATCTATATTAATCATGGCTTGAATGCAATTCTTTATGTGTTATCGGGTGATATTGTTTTAGGTGATGAGACGCTCAGTGCGACTGAATCATTACTTATTAAAGCTAACGAAGAACAGAATTTATCCATTCAAGCAAAGACAGCCAGTGAGTTTATGTTTTGTTGTGGGGTGCCACATCATCAGCCAATACATCAACACGGGCCCTATGTTGATTAACATAAGGCGCAGCTATTTGTTAATGATTTCTTCAGTAACAATAAGGTGGTTGGTTTTGGCGAATGAAAGAATGCGTTCGTAAGTAAAAGAACAAGCGTATTCAAGTTGCTCGTCAAACACAATTGATTTAATACCATCAATCTTACTAATTTTTAAATGACCGTTGTAGCGTTTTAATTGTGCGGGTTGGAAGCAAACCAATCTTTCAGTCCAATCGCTAGGTCTAAATTTTTGGCCATCTGCAGTAGTGCCAGATACGGTATAACGAGTTGTTGGCATTACTACCTTTGTAAAAAATATGGTGGAGGGATAGGGATTTGAACCCTAGAAGGAGATTAATCCTTGCTGGTTTTCAAGACCAGTGCATTCAGCCGCTCTGCCATCCCTCCAATG
>DQNX01000067.1 GCA_015658965.1 Gammaproteobacteria bacterium | reverse complement strand
TATTTTAGCCAAAGAAAGCCAAAAATTCCGGCAAACAATGAGGCTGATAAAATACCAATTTTAGCTTGAAAGGCTAGATCCGGCGTATCTACAAAAGCCAATTCTGCCACAAAAATAGACATGGTAAACCCAATGCCACCTAAAAATGCCACGCCAAAAATCTGACTCATATTACTGTCTTGTGGCAGTTTGGCAATTTTTAATTTAATCGCCAGCCACGAAACGCCAAATATTCCAACCACCTTACCCAGTACCAAGCCTGTAATAATACCGATAGATATTGGTTGCATAACAACATCTCCAATGGTGCTAAAGTTAATACTAATGCCAGCATTTGCCAGTGCAAAAAGCGGAATAATAATCAGTGCAACTGGCAAGTGCAAGCTTTGTTCTAATATAGAGGCTGGCGATCTAACCGCATCTATTCTGTCTTTAATATTAATCAATATCGCCTTTTGATGCTCATGCATGGTATGGTCTTCACAAATTGGGTGATTGTCGTATCCATCCAACAATCCTTTGACATCTTTGGAAAAACTAGCAGGTGTCTGCTTAGGCTTTGAGGGTATCGCCATAGCGGCAATAACCCCTGATATGGTCGCATGAACACCCGATTCAAAGGTAAAAAACCACATGAATAATCCTACGACAAAGTAAGGCAATACCACATGAATGCCGAGACGATTAAAAACAACTAAAACCAAGAAGCTCACTCCTGCCAACATCAGCGGCAGCAGGTTAATTTGTTCCGTATAGAATATTGCAATAACCGCCACCGCACCCAAGTCATCAACAATGGCGAGTGCCACTAAAAACGTCACCAACGCAGTCGGTATTCGATTGCCCAGCAAAATCAAAGCGCTAATAGCAAAGGCAATGTCTGTTGCCATCGGTATGCCCCATCCAGCTTCACCAGCACCGCCCGAGTTAATGCTAAAATAAATCAATGCCGGAAAAACCATACCGCCGATGGCTGCCAAAACTGGCAGAATAGCCACTTTAAGATCTGCCAATTCCCCAACCAAAACCTCTCTTTTTATTTCCAGTCCAATCAAAAAGAAAAATACCGTCATTAATCCGTCATTAATCCAATGATGGATAGTATTCGATAACGTCCACGAGCCAACAATCAAATCTACTTTGGTGTGAAAAAAGTGTGCATAACCTTCTGTTAATGGCGTATTGGCAAGCACCAATGCCAATATGGTCATTGCCATTAAAATCATGCCTGTTGTGGTTTGTGCATGAATAAAATGCTCGAACGGGGTTGAAATCTTATTAAAGGCTTTTTCCCACGGTGCATGTAACTTCATATAAATCCTGTCAAATATCTTAGTGAATGATAGATTGAAAATAATACCTAATAATAAGGGCCTTTGCATAATTTTATTCATACCTGCTTAAAGAGCGCTAATCATTCATAATCATGCAAAGGCTTCCAAGATAATGATATGATATGACATGCAAAATTATTTTTTAAGAGGGGATTACTAACCATGACAACACCCATTTTGGTAAAAGACGTAATGTGGACTCAAGTTGACATTGTTGATGGAAAATGCACGGTTGAAGCTGCGTTAAAAGACATGCAGCACAAAAAAACTAAAATGCTTTTGGTAGAAAAATCACACGATTATGACGAATACGGTGTGGTGTTAATTGCTGATATCGCCTCAAAAGTGATTGCTAAAGATCGAGCACTCAATCGAGTCAATATCTATGAAATCATGAACAAGCCAGTAATGTCAGTCCATCCTGGTATGGACATTCGCTATTGCGCTGAATTACTCACTCATTTTGGCTTGTCTCGATGCCCCGTATCAGACAATGGCAAAATTGTTGGGGTTGTTAGCTTGACCAGTATCGTTTTTAATGGACTGCGTATTGTATAAATTAGTGCCATAAAAAAACCGATGGTGCTAAAATCTATCGTTGTATTTAGGTTTTTAAAAAAATTAGGAAAGGAGAGAATATGAGCGGAATTATTAGTTTGATCAAGTGGGTGCTAATTGCCATTGGTGCAATTGCAACTTACTACATGGTGACATTACAAATACAATACGGGGTTACTTCTAAAGTAATCAGCGAGATGGTTTCACCAACATTACACCCAGAGTCTATGGCAAAGGTTTATATGCCAATGACAAACACCTTATTGGATACAGGTGATATTACCATGGCTTCAATTGTGCGTGTGAAAGTAGCCGATGATGTGTCAAATGAAGATGTTGAAGAGGCGATGGAAAGTATTGCAACTGCTGAAGGTATTCGCTCTGTAGGTATGCTGCCGTTATCAGAGATGGTTGAATTACAAACAGGTGAAAAACAAAGGTTCCTTAAAATTTACCAATATTGTTCACCAAGAACAGCGATGGTCATGATTGATCATTCAGATGCATTCTCAGCTTACCTGCCTTGCCGATTAGCGTTAATTCAAGATAAAGAAGGTCAAAGATGGTTATACACGCTAGACATGAATGCCATGATTTACGGTGGTGCGCCACTACCTGACTATTTGCTTGAAAAAGCATTGGAAGTTAAGCGTGTCATTAGCGCAATTCAAGAAGGTGGTGCAGAAGGCGACTTCTAAACAATTGACTTAATTGTTAAAAACCGTCCTTTTGGGCGGTTTTTTATTGTCTAAAATAAGATCATGAACCCTATTTATCATCAACTCGACTTTGGTATTACTTGTATTGATACTGAACACATGCGCAAAGACTTTGTCGCTGCTTATCTAATTGAAGACGAAGGTCGTGCTGCCTTTGTAGATACTGGCTGTTATTTATCTGTACCAACACTGTTGGCAACACTGGATGCTAAAAATATTAAACGTGAAAATGTAGACTATATATTACTCACACACATCCATCTCGATCATGCAGGTGGTGCAGGCGAACTTATTAAGTACTTACCCAATGCAACTGTATATGTACACGAATATGGCGCAGCGCATTTAATCGATCCATCAAAGTTACGTGCTGGTGTGATTGGCGTGTATGGGGAATTATTCTTCAAGCAATTCTTAGGTGATTTAATTCCAACACCAGAAGATAAAGTTGTTATTGCAAAAGATGGTGATGTGATTACCCTAGGTAATCGCACATTAAAGTTTATTGACACGCCTGGTCATGCACGCCATCACGTCTGTATTTGGGATGAGAAATCTCAAGGATTATTTTCTGGCGACACCCTAGGCGTAAGCTACCGTGAATTTGATACCGACCAAGGTGAGTTGATTTTCCCACCGACGACGCCAGTACAATTCGATCCAGAGGTTTGGAAAGACACGATTAGGCATTTAATGAGTTTCAAGCCAAAGTACGCCTACTTGACACACTTTAACCGTATTGAATTCACGAGTCAGTCTGCTGACATGTTAATACAGCATATTGATGGCTTTGTTGAGATTGCCAAGACATTAGAGAATCAGAACAATCGCCATAAAGCCATTAAACAGAAACTACTTGCCTATTTATTAGAAATCGCTACCAAACACGGTGTTATATTAGATGAAACACAACAGATCAAACTATTTAAAGGTGACTTAGAAATCTGCGCTCAGGGTCTGGGTGTCTGGTTAGATAGGAATTGATAGAAGACTTTACCAATAAGAACAACAATAATCCGTTACTTCTTTAACTTGTAGTTTAAAACTTGAATTCTTAGGTACTTCAAATGACGTACCCTTAGTAAAGGTTTGCCACTTACTCTCACCTGGCAACAACACATCCATTTCCCCTACTTGAATTTCCATCAGTTCATTTTCTTCAGTGTCAAACTCATAGTCACCAGGCATCATAATGCCTAAAGTCTTCTTAGAGCCGTCGGCGAACTCAACAGTACGACTAGTGACCTTGCCATCAAAATAGATATTGGCCGCTTTTACAACAGTTACATTTTCAAAATTTGACATGTGACTTCCTTAAATTTGATCCAAAACATATTGAGTGAGTAGTGGTACTGGACGACCGGTAGCGCCTTTCTTAGCGCCGCTAACCCATGCCGTACCCGCAATATCAAGATGCGCCCAGCGATAGTTTTGAGTATAGCGCGCTAAGAAACAAGCTGCCGTTACGCTGCCGGCCTCACGCCCACCAATATTACCCATATCCGCAAAGTTTGATTTTAACAATTCATCGTATTCATCATCCAATGGCAACTGCCAAGCTGTATCTAATGACGATTTACCCGCAGCAATCAAATCATCAGCAAGGTCTTGATCATTCGCCATTAAGCCGCAATGATGCTTACCTAAAGCAACGATAACTGCACCGGTTAAAGTCGCCGTATCGATCACCACCTTTGGGTTAAATTTTTCAACATACGTCAGTGCGTCACACAAAATCAGACGTCCTTCAGCATCGGTATTTAAAATTTCAATGGTTTGACCCGACATACTGGTAACCACATCGCCCGGCTTTGAGGCGTTATGTGCTGGCATATTTTCAACCGTTGGCACCACAATGGTTAAATTAATTTTTGGCTGTATTTGTGCAATGGCGCGCATTGTGCCCAGCACCGAGGCTGCACCACACATGTCGTATTTCATCTCGTCCATGCCAGCACCAGGTTTGAGTGAAATGCCGCCGCTATCAAAGGTAACACCCTTGCCAACCAACACAATCGGCTTGGCATCGCCATTGCCAACATAACTCAAGCTAATGAGTTTTGGCGGCTCAATCGAGCCTTTTGAAACTGATAGAAGTGAATCCATGCCTAATTTTGACATATCAGCTTCTTCCAAAACCTCACACTCAAGGTTAAATTCTTTGGCAAGGCTTTGCGCTGTGTCTGCTAAAAAAGTAGGCGTACAAATGTTAGAAGGCAAATCGCCCAAATGGCGAGCCAATGACATACCGCTTGCAATAGCGTGACCTTGTGTGAGTTCATGCGCATTATCATTACTTGACTGAATGGCAATATTTTCAATCACTTCAATCTTTTGCTCTACACCAACTTTTTCAATTTCATAATTGGCATTTTGCAAAACCCTAGCAGCGATTCTGTGCGACCATTTCTCATCAAAACCTTCAATTTCAAGCGCCTCAATCATCACGCTTTTAGATTTGATTGTATTCAGCACGCCACTGGTTACGGTTAACGCTTTAATATAATTTTTTGCTGTATTTGCAACATCCCCCATGCCTAGTACAATCACTTGCTTGGCCTTAAAGCCGTCCACCAGATTTAATAATAAAGTTGATCCTGCTTTTGATTCAAAATGATTAAGCTCAATCAGATTTTGAATATTAGCATCGGCAAAATCAGCTTCTGAGTTAGAAAAAACCACTACACAGTCGCCATCAAAGTTTTGAATTTGGGTATTAATTAATGAAAATTCCACATCACTTCCTAGATAAAAAATATAATGCCAATATTCTACCTAAAAAGGTAAAATTTATTCATTTATCATCCACTTTTTTTTATTATGCTTAAATCCTTATTACTAATCCTAACCTTACTATCTAATAGTGCATTTGCCAATAAAGAGGCTGTAATTCAGAACTTGAGTCGTTTCTTCGGGGAAATCAACAAACAAGACATTAGCGCTTCACCTTTCAAAGGGGTTTATGAAGTAGTCACTTATAACCCAATTGATTCAATGCTAGTATCTGAAGATGGCAGGTATCTGATTCAAGGCGATGTGGTTGATTTGACCACTCGAAGCTTAATCCAAAAAAGCAGTCGAGTTAAAAATCTTAAACTGGCTTTAATTGACTCAATTAACGATAACGATAAAATTTTCTATCCAGCACAAAATGAGCGTTATCAAATCCATGTGTTTACCGATGTTGATTGCCCATTTTGCAGTCGCTTACATAACAATATGACTAGAATGAATGATGCGGGCATTAGCGTTAAATACTTGGCTTCGCCTTTAGCTTCCTTACACCCCACCGCCCAAGGGAAAATGCAGAAAATTTGGTGCGCCGCTGATCGTAACCAAGCCATGGACGATTACAATAAAGATGGAACAATTGTCGATTCACCCCCCTGTAATGATCCAGTTGCTACGCAATTGGCCATTTCTCAGCAGTTAAGCGTCACCGGCACGCCAGCGATTTTCCTTTCTGATGGCACGCATTTGCCTGGTTTTTTATCGGCTGACAAATTATTAAGAAAAATTCAAAAAACACTTGGAAAATAACAATTCACGCCTGGTTGCACTAGAGGCAATTTGCTCGGTTGTTCTTGATAAAAGATCGCTTTCTGCGGTTAACTACCCCGAGCAAGATAATGCTTTTACCAAATCTTTGGTATTTGGCACAATCCGTTTTTATCATCAGTTGAATGACATTGTTACTGATTTACTCGACCATTCTTTAAAAAAGGAAGATTTAGACATTCACTGCCTGATGCTGCTCGGTGCTTACCAACTGCTGTATTCCAAAATTCCGCCACATGCCAGCATCTTTGAAACTGTTGATGTGGTTAATAGCCTTGATAAGCCCTGGGCTAAAGGCTTGGTCAATGCCATATTAAGACAGATTGATCGTGACAAAGAAAAACTCTTGGCTCAAATTCACTATTCTCATCCCACCTGGATGGTTAAGAAAATAAAGCAAAATCATACCAACGATTTTGAGAAAATTTTAGCTCAAAACAACATTCAAGCGCCGATGACCATTCGCGTCCATCCAAAGACTTCAACAACCGATTATCAGCAATCATTACTGCAAGCAGGCATTAGCAGTAAAACCATCGCTGTTGCGCCGCAAGCGTTAATGCTTGATAAGCCCGTTAGTGTTTATGATTTGCCCAATTTTGATACGGGTGCTTGCTATGTTCAAGATGCCTCGGCACAATTGGCGGCGCATTTATTAACACCTGACAATCAAGACCGCATTCTGGACGCCTGTAGTGCCCCAGGTGGCAAGACCACCCACCTATGTGAGCTTGCACCTAAAGCCACCATTATCGCCCTAGATAGCAGCTTAGAGCGCCTGGAAAGGATTAAACAAAATTCAGATCGATTTAACTTAGAAACCATTGAAATTATTCAAGGCAATGCAGAGCAACAAGACTGGTTCGACGGACAACAGTTTGACAAAATACTGCTCGATGCCCCTTGTTCAGCCACCGGCGTGATTCGTCGCCATCCTGACATCAAACTACTGAGAAAGCCCAAAGATATTACCGCATTGGTCGAATTACAATCTAGAATTTTAGAAAATCTCTGGCAGCTGCTAAAACCAGGCGGCGTTCTGTTATATGCCACTTGCTCCATTCTAAAAGCAGAAAATGAGTTTCAAATCGCCAACTTTCTTAATGATCATGAGGATGCAAGTGAAATGAAAATTGATTTAGATTGGGGTATCAAAACCTTTGTTGGAAAACAGCAACTACCCAGTCATGAGTTTGATGGCTTTTATTACGCCAAATTGATAAAACAAGCGTAAGATAGTTTTTACCTTTAATCGTAAAGACAATTAAACACTCGGGAGAGAGCATGAAAAAAATACTATTAAGCGTCATAGCTTTTACAATGCTTGCACTAAATGCACAAGCGGCCAATCCAAAATACGTGATTCAAATCAGTACTGATGACGCCAGGACACAGAAAATTGTACTCAACAATGCAGCTAATTTACAAAAGTATTATGGCGCAGACAAAGTTGATGTTGAAATTGTGGCATATGGGCCAGGCTTAAGCATTTTAACCACAAAAAGTAAAAATGCAGCGCGTGTTGAAAAAATGGCGATGAACAATATTGCTTTTAGCGCTTGTCAAAATACCATGAACGGCAT
>DQNX01000037.1 GCA_015658965.1 Gammaproteobacteria bacterium | reverse complement strand
CAAGGCCCAGGCTGCATATTTTTTATATTTTTCAGGATCATCAGTAGGAAACCCCATTAATGCATACATTACGCGAATAGGAAAAAATAAGCCGAACTCCATAATGTCGGCTTTTTTCTTAGGTGCTAGTGGCTCTAGAAAGTCACGACGCATAACCGCTTCAATTTCAGGACGCCATTTGTTAACGGCCTCAGGCATAAATGCAGGTTGTAATAGAGATCTAACTTGTCGGTGTTGGTCCCCGTCCATAGCAAGAATAATCAATCCATCAAAGAATGCTCCTAGACCTTCAGCAATAAAACCACTGGTATAGGTTTTGCTGTCGCGCATTACCGCCATTACATCTTTATAATCAAAAATTGTAAAGGTAGGACGTGTACCCTGCTGCAGCCCCGCGTTAGTTGGAACGCCAAATTGGGCAACAAAATCACCTTTATAAACCGGACCTCCCTCTTCTCGTTGTTTTTTACACGCTTTTTGAATATCGATGCCTGTCCCACGATAGGTATCAGATACCGCTTTATATGCAGTTTCCAATTGAAGGTCTTCTATAGATTCAGTTTTCAAGATTACTCTCCTATTCATAATGGTAAGGTACTGGCTATGCGACCTGCTGCATGTTTGTTAGGCGCAGTCATTGATTGACCTTTAGCTAATCATTGCTAATCGCATAATTTATTTATAGTTGTTATCATATGTTAAAATTTTGAAAATAAACCGTGCTTCTGTTTTACTCTAAGTACAATTGCAAAACGTGTTAAAGCTTCTAAACAAGTGTTCTATGTATCACCACAGCTAATAAAACTGGGCGAATGAATAAAAAATTCAGGAAAGTAATGTGACAGATAAAACCAAGACAAAAACAATAAAAAAATCGAGTAAAATTGAAACATTGCAACGTATTTTAATTGCAGCAAGAAGTGAGTTTGCCGAAAAAGGCATTGCAAAAGCACGAATAGAGAGCATTGCCGCGACTGCAGGTGTGACTAAGCAATTGATTTACCATTATTATCAAAGTAAGGAGCAATTATTTGCTTACGTACTAGATGAGTCATCTGGCGATGCCATGGCACATCTCACCGAAAAACAGTATGTAGAAAAACCGCCTCGGGAAGCCTTAAAAGATTTTATTGTAGATTTCCCAACACCTTTTAAAGATCCCGAATTAGCCACTTTGGCAATGGAAGGGATCCACTACCATGATGCTCACTCGACACCACGAAATCAGTTTAAAGAAAAAGCCCCAGTTCTATTAAAGAAGTTTTCTGGCATTATTGAACGCGGTATCGAAAGCGGAGACTTTAGAGCAGACTTCAACTCAGAACAGCTTTTTGCCGCGCTTGGTTTAATTTCCACAGGACCTTATACCAACCGCTATTTAATTTCAGTGCTAACAGGCTCTGATCCTAGTAACGAGGAAGCAATACAGAAATGGGCTGATTTCACCTATCGCTTGTTGTTATCTGCTCTGGAGCACAATCGTACCTCAGAGCTGTTATAAGGTAGATATATGTTGGCAGAAAATAAAAAGGGTTATTTTAAGAAGCGCTTTACTCTAGCAGCAGTAATTCGCCCTGGTAATCCGTTTACGCCTCCTCCAGGATGAATACCCGCCCCGCCTAAAAAGAAGCCATCTACTGGTAGCTTGTTACCGCCTAATCCTGCCGCAGGACGCATCATTCCTGACCGTGTAATGCCTGTATCAATATGCACCACACAGCCACGGTATACCTTTAGGCGCTCGGCTAAATCAGGAGAAGCTTCAACTCTTCGAGCAATTTCATAATCTTTCAAGCCTTCCATATATACTGCCGTAAAATCTATGATCTGCTGCGCTGTGTCAGCCCGAATAGCGTCCCAACCGTCTGATGGTTCAACTGGCATTGCAATCGGATAAATATAAACAACATCTTCACCTGTCGGAGCCTGCGAGGGGTCGGCTGCGGTAGGTGCCGTTGCCCAAAAGTAAGGTTTATTTGAAACTGTACCTGCTGCCGCGCACTTAAAGTTATCTAATACTGCATCAGCCGTACCCACTAAAATAACGGCACTTCGCAAGCATAGTCCATCACCACGTTTAGCTTCCAACTTCGCATATGAAATTTGTGAATTCAATGCTATGTCAATTTTCATTGGAGCTGCACCGTGTGCATTAGCTGGCGCCAAGGCTACTCGCGTCATCACTTTTCGATCAAATGCACCTGGTGTAACCAAATCAAACGCAGTTTTTGGATGAATGGCGGCGATCACAACTTTCGCAGTAAGATGCGTCCCATCTTCAAGAGCAACACCACTAATTTGACCTTGTTCTGCAACAATTTCAGTAACTTCAGAGGAAATTTTTATCTCGCCATTTAACTCTTTCAAACGTGCCTCAAGCGCATTTGGAAATGTTTGAATGCCTCCTACTGCACGTCCTATACCAAATCGATGAATAAAACCTAGTAAGGCAAAAAAGACTCCCGTACCTTCGTTAGCTATAGGACCGGCAGCACCTAACAGAGAACAAAGCGCAGATTGGGTTACTGGGTGTTCAAATCGTTCCATAATGGACGTGTACGCTGGGCTCTGAATAAGATCCATTACGTGCGACTTTAACTTAATATTTTTTAGTAAGGCGGTTAAGGCTTTTATTTTAGCTGAAAAATTAAATTGAGCTGGGTCAGCACGCATCATTGGAATAGCCATATCCAAAAATACATTCACTAGTTTCATTAACTCAATAAATTCACTCGCATCTTTACTAGAAAACCGCGCAATTTCATTCGCTGTCGCTTCAGGCGAGCGACCAAACACGAGTGTGTCACCATTTGGATGGCAATAAACATAACCAGGTTTTATTTCAACTTGCTTGAAGCCATGACGAGTCAGTTGTAATTCTTCGGGTACCATAGGGTGAACTCTTAGCGACATCAAATCTAAGGCGCAAGAATGAATCATATGTTCTGGTGCTTCGGGTATCAAATACCCCGACGCGCTCATGCCCCCAATTTTATCGGCAGCTTCCAGCACTAACACTTTTTTGCCCTCTTCTGCAAGATAACAAGCCGACACCAAACCGTTATGCCCCCCTCCCACTACAATTACATCATAAGAATTATTCATTAATGCTCCCAACAAAGTTGACAAATGTTTTTTATTTTTAGATGAGATGGATTAAAACAGCTACGCGATAAGACAGCAAAGAAAGCATTTGACTCGAGGTAAAGCGGAATAAAAAACGGCAATAAGACTACTTGGTAGACCTTCTTGCCGTTTTTAAATTTAAGGTTAACGAAAGGTTTAAATTTTACGCATTGTTCCCACAATAATGCTTTGAATTAATACACCAATTCTTAATGGCATGCTCCGACGTAGCTTACCAGTGGGGACCAGTTGCTCGCTTAAAATATAGCGGACTATTAATTCGCAAATTAGCTCTCGGTCTAACTTAACGCCTAATTTGTTATCCCAATTATCGAACACAATTGTCAAGTCTTTTTCAAAGCATTGAATAGAATCTTGAAATATACTTTCAAACCAACGTAAAGCGTAATCAGGTGCGACCGCTAATAGTCGGCGAGCCTGACCACTCTCGAGGTAGTTATCTAAATACTCAACTAGCTTTGCAAACTTCTCGTCAGGGTCATTAACTGGCTCTAATATATTACTCATAGAAGAATGAAAATGGTCTCGTTTATGTCGAGAAAAAGCTTCTAATAAATCATCTTGTGCAGAAAAATAGCGGTAAAAAGTGCCTCGAGAAATACCTGCGTATTTACAGACATCATGGATCGTAATGCGCGATGTTCCAGATTCAAGGATTACCCTCTCTGTTGCTTTTAAGATAAGATTGATAGTTCGTTCTGAGCGTTTATTTTTACTCGAATGGCGGGTACTTTTGCTCGCAGGTATGTGAGTATCCTCAGTGGCATTTGATGCTGATTCATTATTGTTAGATACTAGGGAAGAAGTAGCCGAATTAGATTCGACAGTATCAACATCATTCATAATTTACTTTACTCCCTTTTACTTAAAACCAAGACCATAATTTTTTACCTAGAATAACATTAGATACAACACGGTTTGATGTTCAATT